>JAISQH010000280.1 GCA_031274385.1 Planctomycetaceae bacterium
AGATGCCTTTTCGTTTCCGGTTTGCTTTTACGCTGATCGAAATCATGTTGGTTCTTACCATGATGTTACTTCTTGCGGGGGTGGGACTTCCGGTACTTCAAGGCACGCTGGAAAAGCAACGCTTACGATCTTCCGCTGAGATGTTGCGCGGCGAATGGCTTGATGCTCGTATTAATGCGATGGAAGAAGGGCAAATTCTGTGTTTTCGTTGTCAACTGGGCGGTTCGGAATTGATTTTGGATCGTATTCTCGATTCGCATTTTACTGCCGGGCTTTCTTCACGGGAAACAACAGGACGATTCGAACAGATTGGTGAACTTGATCCATTCGAAAAAGGAGCGTTCACCGGAAAATCGGAAGATTTTATTTTGCGTGATCCGAGCCAAGCCTCCGAAGAAACCGGTACGAAATTGATCAAGTTACCGGAATCGGTTTTTGTTACGGATGTGTTGGCGATACCGGAAGAACGAGCGGCGTTTTATCTTGGGTTGACCATGCCGGGCGAAGCGGGGACAGTTGAAGAAAACGCCGCAGAAAACGAAGCGGTAACAAATCAGGAAATACGGTTGGGCGAAACGTCCGGTTCTGACGGCAAACTCTGGTCGGCTCCGATCTTTTTTTATCCTGACGGCACCACTTCCGCTGCAGCGGTTCTTTTGAAAAATGATCGGGGTTATTGTATTGAAGTACGGTTACGCGGATTAACGGGAATTGCAAAAGTTACTGAAATCCATTCCGCCGAAACCTACTCAGGCGAACTTGATGTCAGCCGGGAACATGATCGAGGACAGTAACTGTTCACAGAAATTAAGAGTAATTGTCTCTTTTGTTTTTAAGGATTGCGTACAAAAACGTAAGGAAAACGCGAGAAATTGATCATTTTGTGTCTTTCGTGATTCAAAGAGAATATCGACATATAACGGCTCTTGTCTATTTTAGTCAATCTGCTATCTTTTATTGGTTGTTAGTAGGTGGTAGCCGGTTGTTAGTGCTGCAAGCGGCTTCTTTCCTACTTCACTCCCACCTCACACCTTCCCATTTTCCCATTTTCCCATTTTTTAAAATGCTTTACGCTGTTATTTTAGCAGGCGGTTCCGGCACACGGCTGTGGCCCGAAAGCCGTCAATCTCTTGCGAAACAGTTTCTTTCCTTTGAAGCCAATCGCACTTTGATTGAATCAACTGTTGATCGGTTAAGTTCGTTGGTTCCGATGGAACGGGTTTGGACTTTGACCGGACAATCCATGATCGGATTGATTGAAAAATCGCTTCCTGATTTGCCGAAAGACCATATTTTGGCGGAACCGGCGGCAAGAAACACGGCACCATGTATTGGTTGGGCTGCTGCCAAACTGATCAAGAACGATCCCGAAGCGGTCATGATGATTCTTCCGTCTGATCATGTGATTCAGCCGGATTCGGTGTTCTGTGACACGTTGCGTTTTGCGGTTGACCTTGTCGAAGAGTCGCCGGAACAACTTGTTACGCTTGGCGTCAAGCCAACTTTTCCGTCCACATCTTACGGTTATATTCAACGGAACCGGAATTTGCCGTTGGAAACAGCGGTTACGGAAAAATGGAAAAATCTGACGACGGCGTTTAATGTTGTTCGATTTCACGAAAAGCCGCCGTTGGAAAAAGCAACTGAATTTTTGAAATCAGGCAACTTCGGTTGGAACGCCGGAATTTTCGTTTGGAAAGCCAAGACGATTCTGGAATTGCTCCGCCGTTTTGAGCCGGAAATCGGCGAACAACTTGATTTGATTTCCAATGCCATCGGAACAGATCAGGAACAAAATGTAACAGACCGGCTTTTTCCGTTAATGAAAAAAATCTCAATTGATTTTGCGGTCATGGAGCGGGCTGAAACAATTATTATGCTTGAAGCGGGTTTTTCCTGGGACGATGTTGGGACTTGGTGTTCGCTGGATCGGCTTTACGCAGAGCAACACGACATCGATGGCAATCTTGTTGTTGGTACGAAAATGCTGGCGGTTCATTCAACCGATTGTATTGTTCGCGGCAACAGTCCAGACCATCTCTTTGCCTTGCTCGGCATGGAAAACGTGATCGTTATTCAAACGGAAAACGCCACACTTATTGCACGAAAAGATTGTGAAGAATCGGTTCGGGAAGTGATTGAAGAACTCAAAAAACGAAATTGGAACGAATATCTTTGATAGTTAATAGTGAATAGTTAATAGTTTCGCAAGCGATATTCACTATTAAATTGTTGAACGATGCTTGCGAAACTATTAACTACGCTTGCGAAACTATTAACTATTCACTATTCACTATTCACTAAAAAAAATGGTTTTACGGGAAATCGACGATCTTTGCGATGAATTTGAAGCCGCATTGCGGAAGGGTGATTCTGTGCAGATAGAAGATTTCCTGAATCGAGTTGAGGAGGAACACCGCCCGCAATTGTTACGAGAATTGCTTGAGATTGAAATTGAATTGTCTGCGGGAAAATCGAATGCGCCTACTTTTTTAATGAAGATTCAGGATTCGCTCCATGACCGGTTTCCAGAGCAATCCGAACAAATTGATTCGATTATTCGCCGCATTGCTCGACTTCGTCAGATCGGCGATTACGAAATTCTCGAAGAGCTTGGTCACGGCGGCATGGGAATTGTTTATAAAGCGCGACAAAAACTTTTGAATCAAACTGTTGCGATTAAGGTTTTGTCACAAACGCTTCTCAACGATTCGCAGGCGGTGGGTCGATTTCGCCGTGAAATGCAACTGATTGGCGGGTTGAACCATCCGAATATTGTTCGTGCTTTGAATGCCGGTGAAACGGACGGTATTCATTATCTTGTTATGGAATTTATTGACGGCACAACACTTCAACGTCTTGGCGATCAACTTAGAAAAGAGTACGAAAAAAGCAACTTCTCTGTTGATGAAACAACAACGCCGTCTTATCCGGTACAAAAATTATCGTTTTCGTCCCGAAATTTTTCTTCGGCGGTAGCGGTTCCTTCTCATCCGATCATCAAGCCGTTGTTTTCGGTTGGGGCGGCGTGTGAGGCGATTCGTCAGGCTGCGCTGGGATTGCAACACGCGCACGAATTTCAACTCGTTCACCGTGACATTAAACCGGCAAATCTGATGATTGACCGTCACGGAACCGTTAAAATTCTTGATCTGGGACTTGGCAAATTTTTGGCGGAGCAACGATCCTCTGATTACAACACGTCGCTGACGATTGCCGGAACAACAATTGGTACAATCGACTACATTTCGCCGGAACAATGTGAAAGTGCCGGTGATGTGGATATTCGTGCCGATTTGTACAGTCTTGGCTGTACGCTTTATTTTCTTTTAACCGGTAAGCCGCCGTACACAGGTTCTCGTTACGATACGACTCGAAAAAAACTAATGGCTCATATCATCGGTGAAGTACCGAAACTCCGAAAAACGGTTGCGGAAATTCCCGAAGAACTTGAAGCGGTTCTCCAAAAAGTTCTTGCGAAGGAACCCGACGAACGTTTTCAGACGCCGCTGGAATTGGCGGCGGCGTTACAACCGTTTGCTTCGTTTGATGCGCTGCTGAATCTGATTGATGTTGAATTGCCCGGCGGTGTTTGCCGTTCGCCCGGTTCAACCGGTAAAATTCTTGGAACATCAGACACGCTTCAGACGAAAGCCGTTACGAAAAGCAATTTTGTCAAAAAGTTACAATCCCTTTCAAAAACATTGAAAATCGTTTCGGTTTTTGTGCTGATGGGTGTTGTTGTCACGGTATTGTTTTTGCAACGTTTCTTTTCGGAACAATTAAATCCATCCGGTAACAAACAAACGGAGTCTATTATTCAAAATCCGATACCGTTACAGGATCAACAAGCGGCGATTCTGTCCGATTTGGCGCAACTTCCGGGTCTGAACGGTTCATGGTGGTTTGAGGAAACGCCTTGGTATTTGCCGTTTGTGCGGGAATTATTGCTCAAAAAAATCGGAGAAACCGACAGTCTCAAAAAAATTCTTGGTGACGATTTGGAAAAATGTTACGATCCGAATATTCCCGCAGTACAGGTTTGGCTTTGGAATCTTGTTCAAAAATTCCGTGACGATTTAACACCGAATGAGTTGAAACTGGTTGAAAAACTCAAAGAATATTGCGATTCCAATATTGAAACGGATTCTAAAAAAATCTTTCAGGAATTATTGGAGTTATTGGATTTATTGACATCGGAATATTCGGACAAAAAAAACGGACGCGGAGTGATATTGCACACGCGGGCGTTGTTGGAACACAAACTTGCCGATCTTTACCATGATCGGGAGCGGGCGGTTGTTGCGGCAAAACATTACGAAGACGCGCTCGAACAATATCGCACGGAATTTCGTGACGGGGCAGCCGCATCGCGCCGATTGGAATTTCTGTGCCTGTCCGATTCCGCTCGTCTGGAATATCTTGCAACCGGCAACTATAACAAAGCGATTCAAAAATTTGAATCTGTTTCGCAGCAACGAAAAACCGGTGAACGATTTAGTCCTTTGTTTCTTGCTGAATTGCGTACTGCTCACGGGACTTTGTGTACAACAGCGGGTTTGTACGATGACACGTTATTTATTCGCGGGCGTGACGTTTTGCTTCGCGACAAAGAACGTAACCGGATTCATCCGTTGACGGCTTATTTATCGGAACAATATGCTTGGAGTCTTTTGGATCAATGGAAAGTTGCCGATGCCGAAAAACAATTTGCCGAAGCCCTTATTATTCGTGGCGCAAATTATCGTGAATCAAAAAATCTCTGGGCGTACATTCATTTTCTGCACGATTGTCACGGACGTGCCATGACGTTTCGGTATCTTGGCAACACGGATCGTGCTGTGGAAGAATACCGCAAAATCATGACCATGATTGACGAAGAACTTCAAAAAACCCGTGAAATATCGGAACATTCTCAGTCTTCCGAATCATTGTCGGGAATGCGTCGTTTCAGAATTGGTCTTTGCGAACGGGCGGCGAACACGCGGGAACGTTTGGCGGACTGTACATTATATGGCGGTGCGGCATCCGGTGCCGGGCAAGGGCGGCTCAACGAAATAACACGGCTTTATGAAGAGGCGTCGCAACTTTACGGCTGGACGGCGGAAATCCAAACTATGCGTTACAAGCAAAGTATTGCTCTTTTACTTCAGGAAAAAACAGAGGAGGCGGAACGAATACTCGCCGACCTGAATGTACAAAAACAAAGCCAACCTGTTACCTCACTTCGAAATGAATTGATTCGTCAGGTTGCTGAGGCGTTGCTGTCTTATCAGAAAAAGACTCAAACGTCCGCCGAACGCAAACGGCTTTTCCGGCAATTTTTGCAACAGTTCACGATTCCGGGCAATCCGGCGAGTGCTGATGCGGCGCGTCGTGAAACGTTGGAGTTACGGTTATTTTGTGCGGAGTTGCTTGTGAGTGATGCGTTGGAGGAAGCGGATTTTCAGGCATTACGGCGTGATCTTCCGTTTTTGGTACAGCCGTTGGGTTTTTTCATGGAGCGGTCAGGTTCTCGTCCGTTTATCCGTCGAATCAGTGATTTGATTATCCGTTCGAGTGCGTTATTGTACGACAAGACAACCGATCCGGCGGCAAAGCAAATGCAAATTGTAACGATTGTCCGGTTGCTTGAAGGAATGAGGTTGCGAACCGGCTCGGACACGCCTTCCAATCTTTCTGTTTCAGAAACGATGCCGAGTCTGGTTGTCTTTTTTTTGACGGACGATCCGAAAGACGGGTTTGTGATTTTCTATCCGCAGGATGACCGTCTCGGTGAACTTTATCGGTTACCGCTGACACGAAAACAAGTTAAAAGTGGAACAAAAAAGCAGGGGCAAGAATGGAAATTGGAACCGAAATTGATTCAATTGATTCAGCAGGAATACAAATCGGGACGGACAGTGAACATTTCTTGGAACGACGAAGCATCATGGGCGCGAACCGAAGACGCTCTTACCGATGCGGATTGGCAATTCAATGATTTGCCGCTCAACGGATTACCGAACAATTTTTAATTTTTCTGCTTGTTTCGGATGTTAGCGACGGGGGCTT
>JAISQH010000318.1 GCA_031274385.1 Planctomycetaceae bacterium
ATTTTTCGTGATGTTTTGTGTTTTTCGTGGTGGAATCCCACAAATTGTAACTTGATGCGAAAAAGGAGATCGTTTGATTCTTTGCGTCTTTGCGCGCAAAATAAAATAGACAGTTACGCAAACAAGCGTTCTCGATAAGGCAACCGCTCTCGATGTTGGTTCAGATACGTCTGCAATGACCGTATCGCCTCCTTCTGCTCTCCATCAAACCTCTCCTCCGAAAGCAAGCGGGAACACCCTCTCGTTCACCCCGAAAAAACTTTTGCGTAACAACAACATTCGCGTGTCCTCAAACCATGTTTGACGCACCACCTCATTCTTGAACACCCCCCTTCCGCAACTGAAACGGAATTAGACAGCACTTCGTGTGGCGGCAAGCATTGCGAGGAAAAAGGCGAAATAGATGAAGCCGACAATTCCGCCGATGACAATGAAAATAGCCGGTTCGATAAATTTACCAAGCATTGTAACACGTCGGCTTAATTGTTCTTCACTGTAATCAGCCACGTGAAGCAACGACGTATCGAGACTGCCGCTTCGTTCGCTGACGGCAATCATTGAAAGAGCCATTGGACAAAATTTCGCTAAGGTGGTGTTACGGATTCCTTTGCTGATGGAGTCACCTTGTTTGACCATATTGTGCACTTTTCTAAGTTGGGCGGCGTAATGTTGATTACTCATCACAGCTTCGACCAGTTCCATTGCGGTGAGAACACCGATGCCGCTTTTCAGCAAGGCTCCCAGTGTTCGGCACCACATGGTGTTGGAATGATCCCGATACGCTTTACCAAGCAAAGGAACGTAAAGAAGAAAGTAATCAATTCGTTCACAAAGGGACGGGTTTTTTCGTGCAAAATAATAGGCAACAATAAGTAATATCGGCAAAGCAACGAGGTAAAGACCATAAGCCCATATAAAATCATTTGTCCACAACAGGATTTTTGTTGGCAAGGGAAGCTCAACGGTTTTTGATTGTTTTGAAATGAAGGCAATGATTTTCGGCAGAACATGAACAACGAGAAAATATCCGACGCCCGCCGCAACAACCATGACAATTGCCGGATAAGTGAACGCCTGAACGATTTGACTGCGAACCCGCCGGCTGCGTTCCATTAAATCGGCAGAATAACGAAACATTTCGTCAAGAGTTCCGTTACTTTCGCCGACACTGATCAGACCGATGGTAATATTTCCAAAACAGGCAGCGTCTTCTTGTAACGATTTCTTCATCGAATAACCTTGTTTCACTTTTTCAGCGAGACGTAAATAAATTTTGCCGAGCAACGGCGGAGCCTGTTCGCCGACTGCCGACAAGGCTTCTAAAATCGGAACTCCCGCCTTGAGAAGTGATGCCAACTGACGAAGGCACAATTCGATTTGACTGATGAAAATAAAGAGCCGCTCCATTATTGTGCGCAAAGCTCCGTGTTCTCCGCTTACCGTTTCTCCGGCTGGGGCATTGCGGATACTGAGAATAACTCCGCCTTGTTTTCGTAACTCTATCGAAGCAAGATGCAGTGATTCGGCATTGATAACGCCTGTTTTAACGGAACCGTCTTTTTTGATTTTGTACTGAAATTTTGCCATGAGATGACCTTATTATGTAACTATCTATTTTCATTTGCGCGCAAAGACGCAAAGAACACGAAGGTTTTGATTTTAAACGGATTAATTTTCTTTGTGTCTTTCATGTCTTTTATGTCTTTATCCGTAACTAAAATAAATAAACTTGTTTCATTATTGTCAACAGATGACGCAGATTGAACAGATTTTTATAAAAAGCGAATCTGTAAAATCTGTAAAATCTGTTGACAAAACTAAAATATCCTCGTAGTGTTCTTCGTGCCTTTGCGCGCAATCCTTAAAAAAACAAAAGAGACAGTTACCATATTATTTTTCGTTTAAATAAATAACGCGGCGGACTTCTTCTGCTGTTGTCAGACCTTTTCGTACTTTTTCCGCGCCGTCCGCCCGCAATGACAACATGGAACGCTGTACAAAAAGGTAATGCGATAAAGCGTCTTCACTTTCTTTATTTCGTACCATTTCACGAACCTGACGGTCAACGGGAGCCATTTCGTACAAACCGAGCCGTCCGGCATATCCTGAGTGATTGCAAAGCGGACAACCGACGGCTTTGGGTACGGAAATGGCTTCGTCAGTCCAGCCGAAAAATTCGCGGTCAACAACCGCCGGTGATTCAAAACGGACACAATGCGGACACGGACTTCGTACTAACCGTTGCGCAATAACAAGGCGCAGCGCGGAATTAACCAATTCCGGTGCGATACCGAGATTCAATAATCGTGCAATAACGCCGACCGAATCGTTGGCGTGCAATGTTGAGAGAACCAAATGTCCGGTTAATGAACTTTTAATAGCAATATCTGCTGTTTCCGCATCGCGGATTTCTCCGATCATAATCACATCAGGGTCATGCCGTAACGTACTGCGAAGCGCACGGTTAAAATCAATTCGTTCATTATCGATACGAATTTGATTGATTCCGTCGAGCGGAATTTCGACCGGGTCTTCAATACTTAATAGATGTAACGTTCCCGGACGTTTCAAATGACGGAGTGCGGCATAAAGGGTGGTTGTTTTACCGCTTCCGGTCGGACCGGAAAGTAAAATAACTCCGTGCGCATTTTCAAGCGTGGCAAGAAATAATTGTAAATGTTGTTCATTCATACCGAGCATGTCCAATTCCGCAAGTTCCGCCAGAGTATTTTCTGTTGCCAAAATCCGAAGCGTCATTTTTTCACCATAAAGCGTCGGAACAGTTGCCACACGCATGGAGACTTCGTCATTACCGATCCACAAAGTCAGTTGCCCGTCCTGAGGAATACGGCGTTCGGCAATATTGAGACCAGACGAAACTTTAACGGCGGAAATCAATTCATTCATGTTTGCAAGCGGCAAACTCTGATCAACCCGCATCATTCCGTCAATACGCAGCCGAACATATCCGTTTTCGCGTTCGGGATCGAAGTGAATGTCGCTGGAACGTGAAAGCATGGCGCGAAACACAATTTCTTCAAGCAAACCAAGCGGCGTTCCATCCAATTCGCTTGTTTGTTCCGGGTAATATTTTCGGATAAATATTGAAACGGTTTCCGGTTTTTTGGCACGAAGAACAATGACAGGTAAGCCGACGAGGTTTTCCAGTTGCGATAATGCGAGATAATCATCTTCGTCTTCCATCACAACGTACAGTTTTTCGTCGGCAATCATCATCGGCAATATCCCCAAACGCCGCGCCATCTGCGGTGCAAGAAGACGAAGCGCGTCCCGACTTGAAACAACTCGCGAAAGATCAATAACAGATTTTTCCAAAACCATCTTTTTTGAATTGAAAATTGAAAATTGATAATTGAAAATTAAGATTAAGATTAAAAATGATAAATTATGTCACTGATTTAATCCTCACTCCCCACTTCCCACTCTACTCATGAAAATACAGGATCAAATGGAATCGCAATTGTAGTTTTTCTGTTCGGCGGTCATTGATTGTTTTCGGAGTCATTTCCGGTGTTCCCAAATGAAGTTGCGTTATTTTTATCGGATAGGCAAAGGTTTCCAACTGTTTCAAAAAATTGAGAATACCGCTGAAATGTCCTTCTATTTTATAATCATGTTCTTCATATTTAAGCGGCGATTCTTCCGGTGAAGCGGGAGTTTCCTGTTTCGGTTTTGTAGTATTTTCGTTTTGTTTTTTTGAGGATGTTGTTTTTGTTGCCGGTGTTACTGTTTTGGTTGTTGGTTCTGTCTGGGCTGAAATACCGCTCGATAAAAGAATGAGTTTGTTTTTTGAGATCATCGCTGCCAGTTCGGAAAGGACGGCTTCTTTATTTTGTTGCGTAATTTTTGGGCGGGATTTCGCAACACGTTCCATTTCCGTTTTTTTATCTGCTGCGGTTTTTTCACGTCCGATCAATTGCTCTTGTGCCATGATGATATCGGAATCGGTTTCAATAGTGGGCAATGGATTCGGCGGTTCGCTTTTATCGTACTTTGATTGGGTTTCTGCAATGGCTGCGGAAATGGAATCAAACCAGTATTTTCGTGCGCCATAAATCACCGCTATCGTAATCACAATTCCCAGTACGATCCGGTGAAACGTTTTGAGCCGTCCCCAACCGGATGAAATATCTTTATGCCAAATCCGTAATTGCCGCCTTAATGTACGTAACATGTTAATAGTGGGAAGTGGGGAGTGGGAAGTGGGAAGTGGGGAATGGAAAGTCGGAAATTGTGTACGTAAAATCAACCGCTTGCGACACTCTCCACTCTCCACTATCAACTCTCCACTATTAAGGTGGATAGACGCGAAGGACAAATTTTTGTTCGTTTGAATCGGGAGTTTTTTCCAGTGTTTTCAATTCGACCAATGTTTTATATTCGTTCATTTTTTGATTGAGTTTTGGTCTTAGTTGGAGAAAACCGTCTTGATACAACGTGTAACCCGTCAACAGTAATTCATCGTCGGAAATCTGTTCAATTTCTGTCAACCTTGTGTAAATCGGCATATTTTCATTGAGTTCCAAGAGGATCGGAACCAATATTGGCGGGAGCGGATTTTTTCGGTTGAGTATTTTGATGATTTTTTCATTCCGGCTGCGTTGGGAATCAATGGCGGCGAGTTTATCGTTCCATTTTTTTCGTTCGTTACGTAATTTTTCCCAATCGGCGATTTTGGTATTGATGTTGTTCATATCTGTTCGTAATTTACAATAAGTGCCGATTGTAAAGATTATAGCGAAAATCAGTGTGAAACAAAATATCCAGGTTCCGGCTCGATAGGGGGACAGTTCTTTTTCCGGCAATCCCACGACGGCTCCTCCGCCAGCCGGAACACCGGGTTCGGCGGTTACAATAACTTCTCGTGCGATTTCTTCGGCAACTTCCGATATGCCCGTGAACGAGAGCGGCGTTTCCGAATCAATAATTGCCCGCAATTCTTCGATTCGCTTTTCATCAACTCCCGACGAATACCAAACCTGAAGCGGAATCGATTTTTGTGCATTAAGCCGCCGCGCGGCTCCTTGTAACCGATCCGTTTGCAAGCGTTCGGTCTGTAATCGGTCAGTTTGCAAACGCTCGGTTTGTGACCGATCTTCCGGCGACAATCCGAGTGCGATTCCGCTGGTCATCATGGGCAATTGATCAGTGGCACCGACGGCGTAAAAACCGGTATCGCGTTTTAAGATCAAAAATCGTGACTCGTCATGCAGCCGGACACCGGCAGCCAACGCCGCCAATTCAAAAACTCCGCAACCGTCAAACCGCAACCCTGCTGACTGACAAGATTTATCGTACAGTTCGAGTTGTGCCGTTTCAAAACCGGCGGCATAAAAAGTTTCATTGGTTCCGCCCATACGGAAGGAATCGGCAAATGACGACGCAACACGAACAGTTCCGAATTCCTGACCGGTTGTTTGTGTGAACGCCAGAGCAATAACAGTTTGTTGTTCTTCCGGTGTGGCGTCGTAGGGAAGTTCGACATTTTCGAGTTTTTGTACGTTTTGCGACAACACAATACGAACACGCCGTACCTTATTTTTTTCGGCAAATTCGAACAATGACGGCGGGATTTGTCTCGGATTTTTACCCGGTTGACTTATTTGCTCCAATGTGTACCAAATCGATTTTTGATACATAAAAGCGTACGCATACCACTGATTCCCATCGTGCAAAAAAACGGCAACCCGACTGTATTTTCCTGTTGTCCAAGCCATAATTTTGTTTTAATAATACGTTGTCTGAACAAGATTAAAAAGATTGTTAAGATGTATAGGATGATCATTTCGACTGTCACCATTTTAATATTTTTCAATTAAAAAAACATCCGTTAATTAATTGTATTCTTTATCCTGTATACATTTTAACAATCATTAAAATCGTAACTGCCTATTTTGTTTTTAATGATTGATGTTTTAGTCAATTATTTTGGTCAATCATTTTGGTATTGAATTAAAAACAACTCCGAAGGAGTTTCATTTGGATAACCCCGTGCAAGCGGAGCGCAGCACGGGGTAAATCATCACGAACTGACCGGAACTCCGAAGGAGTTCAATTTTGAAGTTTGTGGTTCCATGACACACTGTCCCAAAATAAATCACCTTTTATTGAACTCCTATCGGAGTTCTCGTTTTGTTTGTACACTTACCCCGTGCTGCACTTCGTTGGCACGGGGTTATCAAAATGAAACTCCTACGGAGTTGTTTTAGTTACTTTG
>JAISQH010000320.1 GCA_031274385.1 Planctomycetaceae bacterium
ATTTTTCGTGATGTTTCGTGTTTTTCGTGGTAGAATCCCACAAATGGATTACTGGATGCGAAAAAGAGGTTCGTTTGACTCTTTGCGTCTTTGCGCGCAAAATAAAATAGACAGTTACATAAAATTGATAGGATAGTCTGTTGGAAAGAACTGACGATTCGATGTTATTTACGACAGATGATCCTATCAATCTTCTTAATCCAAAAAAATCTTGTTCTGATAATAAGAACATTTACCGTAGCGACCCTTGCGTCGCCCCTGAATTTGCGGTCGACCTGAATCGGTGATCGTTCGTGGCAACCGCAAGGGATTGCCCCTCCAATAAAAATGAACATTTATTTTTTCAAATCTCACAAACCACAAATCCCAAACCACAAATTACGGTGTTTCGGCACTTGGAGTTGGCGGATATTTCATACGCAAATCATCGAACATATCTTTATTTTCCTGAGTCATTTTTCCCGGTACCGCTTCCAAAAGAGGTCTGCTTTTGTCAAACCAATTTCGGGCTGCCGATTCCCGTCCCGCCATGTCAAGGGCTTTCGCAAGATGCAAACAATAAATCGGATGCTGGCAGGAAAGTTCAACCGCCCGCTCCAAAACCGGAACCGCTTCATTGGCTCGCCCGTCATTCATCAAAATCATCCCTTTAGAATCCAATAACGTTACATTGTCACGGCGATTTTCCAACGCAGTATCTATCACTTTTAAACCCTCAGCATGGTTGCCCTCCACTGTTGAAAGCAACATCGCCAGATTATTTTGGAACAAGAAATTCTCCGGGTCTTTGGCTAATCCCTGACGATAAAGCGGAATCGCACGCGCCGGTTTGCCGCGCACAATCCAGTAATCAGCCAAAGGAACCAATACCTCAGGATTTTGAACCGGTTCAATTTTTTTGTCAATATCGTCCCGGCGAATATCGAACATCAATTCGACCTTTCCAACCAACGTTCCTAACAAACGAACTCCGCCAACATTCGTCAATGTTGACCATTCGATGTGGAAACCGCCCGGAATCGGTGTGATGGTCGGAGCGTCCTCTTGGTCAACCAATGGATCGCCGGACGATATGGCAGGAGGTTGCGGAGCCGTTTCCTCCTGAGACATAATGCAGGGTATCCCCAAAAATGTTACAGCAAAAAAAAGAAGCCCCAAGAACAACTGTCGGTTAAAATAAATCTTTTTCATCGTTCAATAAATTGTTAGTAGTCAGTAGTTAGTAGCCGGTAGCCAGTTTATTACCGTTCTTTTTTGTTTCTTTTTTATTCTTTTGTTTCTGTTTCCGTATTTTCTTCCTCTTCCGCTCCAAGCGGCGGGAAAATTTCAATATTTTTCGGATCAGGAAGTTCCGTCATCTCCGGGAACCGAACAACCAAAGACCGAAGCCGACGTTCGCCCAAATCAATATCTCTCGTTTCCGGCGTAATCGTTCCGCGAAGAACCTGACGTTCGCCGTTTTCGATTCGCAGCATGAGCCGGTCAATCCGTTCGAAAATCTCTTCGGAAGGACGAACCTGAGACAGAAGCACCAACAAAGAAGGTAATAAAAGCGGTTGAGAAGAAGGCGTCCGGTTGATTTCGTCAAGAATAATGGCAAAACCTTCGTCAACCTGTTGATTTTTAGCAAGACAAACAGCAAGAGGATAAACATTCGCCATACCTTGCTGAGCCACAACAGTCAAATGACGCTTGGCACTGTCCAAAAGACCCGCATCATAAAAAAGTTTTCCCAACGCAAGATTCAGACTGAAAATCAATCCGCTCTTTTCACGACGCGCTTCCGCTAAAGCAATACATTGCCGCGCCACATTGTCCGCACTTTGCGTGTCTTCGTCAAAAATTGATTTTTCAACTTGATTGTACATTCGTTGATAAGGTTGCGGAAACTGAGCGGCAGCCGTATCAAGCAACACCGCACGAATTGACGCATCACGGCGAAGTTGTTTGGCATCTTCTAATCTTTGGGTTTCCTCAAACAAAGAGAGGAGACGGTTCCAAATGATCGGCTGGACATTTCCGCAACGGATTGCCGCTTGATAGGCAGCAATGAGCGTTGATTTGACTTCCGGGTCTTCGGGATTTTGTAAAAGGAATTTCTCCTCAATTGACGCTCTTAAAAGATAAGACATGTCCCAATCTTTTCGGATTTTAACGATTTCTTCCTGAAGTTGCCGAATCATGTCATAAGGCGGTTCCGTTTCCGCCAGCAAAAGTCTTGCCTGAATGTATCGCCACCAAGCCCCTGATGTTTTGTCCAATTTTTCGAGCCGCTCCAACAAGATTTTGGCATACGCCAAATCATCCCGATCAATCGCCATGTTGGCTAAAAGGAAAAATGCCTGCGGCTTCAACGAGTCCGGGTTTTGATCAAAGGTTGATTTCAAGCGGGTATAAACCCTCTCCATCGAATTGGAGTCATTATCCTTTAAGGATTGTAACAATACAACGAACCGTTGTTTTTGCGCGGCTGTCAACTGGTCACTCGTTAAAGCCTCCTCAATAACCAAAGCGGCACCTTCCCGATCATTACGCCGGAGCGAATCGTTGACCCGTTCCGAAAAATAAACCGCTTCACCGCCGGGTAATTCCCGCATTTTTTGTACAATCCGATCAAAATCCGACAATTGAGCCAAAGAACTGTAAATTCCTGAAAGTTCGGTCAAAAAAGCAAGATCATCCGAATAAACTTTTTTATTCGGATCCGTTGATCCTTCCGGCAAAGCAGGGAGTTCCTTGTCTTCCAACTCACGGAACTTTCGCATCGCCGTAATTTGTGCTTTGAGAATTTGTTCGGCATTATTTGAAATGCTGGCTCTTGCCATTTCGAGGTGAATCAATCGAAGGTCAACAATCCAGGGCTGCGGCAACCGTTCACGGTGTTCATTGAGAAGACGAAGCCGTTCTTCAACAATATCCAAGTCTTTCGGATCAGGACTACTACGGCTGATCTGATACCGGAACAGACTTTGCGTGTAATAATAATTAAGCGCTACATTATTCGGCGACCGTTCTACGGCATCCTTGAGAATACGAACCGCTTCTTCCGGTTTATTCAGTTGTTGGTAAGCGTTTGCGGCGGCAAGAGCGGCAGCATCCTGAGTGGCGGCAAAACTCGGATGGTTGGCAACAGTAAAATATTGAACCGCCTTATCCCATTGCCCCATGTCCGCAAAAATCCGTCCGGCAAGCAACAAAGATTCCGGGAGAAGTCTTGCATAAATACTTTGACGATCCACAACGTAATCATGAGTTTGGTTGCCGAAATTGCCAAGTAACGAATCCAACACCATAATCGCATCGTTGTTTTTTTTCTGAGTCAAAACATACAAACGCCGTGCTTCTTCATTGCGTCCTGCAACCTGATCTTCTTCCGCCTTGACCAATATTGACGCCGCCTGATTGGCGAAAAGCCGACCGGAGAGGAGTGAAGCCATGTTACGGATTTGAGTGACGGCATCGGGACGTCTTACTCTTGCATCCGTAGAAATCTGATTCAACAAAGCAATTTTTCCTTCGGCTTCGTCAAAACGTTTCTGTTCCATAAGGGCAAGAGCAAGCCGTCCGACCAATTCTTCAACCGCCGGATGGTTCGACTTGGTCACGCCGTCATTCCAAACATTGATTGCTTCGTTGATCTTGCCTTCACCGATCAGATATTCACCGAGATACTGATAACCAAGTCCGTAATGCGGATTCGCCGAAATATTTCGACGCAACATCTCTTCTCCCGTTTTTTTTCGTTCGTTGGCAAGTTCGGTTTGACCCGCCCGGTTGGCAAGTGCTGATTGTTGAAACACATACAAACTGGCAAGAATCAATCCTTCGACATCATTGGGATCAAGTTTCAAAACCGTTTCAAGATCCGGGGCTAACTTGTCCAACGCTGGCTCCGAAGGCGCGAAACGTGTTTTGAACCGGAAACGAGTCAAATAAGCGTTGACGGATTCAGGGTTACGGCTAACCATTGCGTCAATAATCGCCAACGCTTGCGTTTTTCGTTCTTCGGGGCTGGTACCGTAAAGAGTTTGACTGGCGTATTTGCTGAAACTATCGCGTTTGACATCAATAATAAATTCGGCATACCGGGCGGCAATTTCAATATCGCTCGGTTTCATATTGTACACATTTTCCAGAAGTTTATCCAGATATTGCGGCAAGGTCGGAGTCAGTCCGATTTGTAACGGATTGTAACCGGCAACCGGAAGACGATTCATGATCGATAACGTAATATAACGCATCGCATCGTAGTTAGTGCGGTCGTTCACTTCCCGCTCAACCCGCAGCACTTCTTTCGCCCGCTCAATGACTTCAGGATAATTTCGGCGATCCCATTCGAGTTCCATCAACCGAATACGGTAAGGCAACGATTCCTTATCCGAAGCAATCGTTTGAATCAATTGGATACAATTATCCATAATTTGTTTACCGCGCACTAATCCGGCAATCGTAGAGGCTTTGCCTTCATCTTTGTAAAGGCTTTCTAAAATTCCGTTCAATTCAATTTGAATATCGCGGTTTTCCACTGTTTGAGAGCGGTTGAACTTATCCAGAAGATTGGCAACATCAATTCTTTTTTTCAACGAATCACCAAATTCTCCCTGTTTTTTGAGTTCCTCTGCTTCTATTACCATTTTTTGGGTGGTTTCCAAAATATGCCCGGACATGTTGGATGTCCGAATAAAATAGAGCCCGGATGCCGAACCGCACACACACAAGAATATAATCAATCCGCCAAGAAGCCATTTCCATGACACAACATATTCGGCAATTTTCACATCAGCCGCTTTGTGATGCGGAGTTGAGGCGGATTGCGATGATTCGGTCGGTTTTGTTTGGGAAGATTCAGTCATGGTTATTTAAGTAGTTAGTAGTCAGTAGCCGGTAGTCAGTTGTCAGTTGTTTGTGGTTAATAGTTAATTGTCATGTCAAAGTTAGTTGATTGTTCATTATCGGAGGCAGCAATAACTGACACAATAATTCGCTCCTCACTTCACGCTCATCAGTCCGTATATTGAAGTAAATGGGCAAGGCGGATTTGTTCCAGTTTATCGGCGAACCCGCCGTCTTTACCAGCCATCTGGTAATAAGGAATGTCCTTGACAACAATTCCATCGACGGAACTTCCGGTGCTGACGAGTTTTCTGAAAACATCTTCCATCGCTGCCAAAACGGTTTCGCCCTGACGAACACACAGCAACACGGAATCGGTACTTGAAGCCATGATGAGTGATTCGGCGGCGTTGGCAACCGGCGGCAGAACAACCAAAATTAACGAATAATGCGATTCCAATGTGTCCAGCAATTCCCGAAAACGTCCGTCTCCAAGCAATTCGTAAGGTGAAACATCCAATTGTCCGGCGGAAAGAAGATGCAGGTTCGGTTCTCGTTCATTCAAAACCACCGCTTCACCAAAACCATTTCGGAAGGATAAAACATCAGCCAAACCGATACCGGTTTCTTCGTTTCCGAAAAGTAAATGCAGACGTCCCACCCGCATATCGGCATCAATCAACAAGACCGGTCCGCTTTTCATTTGAGCCATCGCTACCGCAACCTGAACCGCCAAAAACGTTTTACCATCGTCACCGGAAACGCTTGCAACAGAAAGAGTACGGCAATTTCGGAATGGATCACTCAGCAAAAGATGCGTACACCAATTATGAACACTTTCACGGTATCGCGCCAAACGTTTTCGGAACGTTGCTCCGTGAATCCAGGCAACCGGCGGTTCCATGATTTCACCAATGATCACTTGAGGAATCGCCCGGCGAATCTGGGAAACATGATAAAGACGCGGCTTCATCCGTTCGATGGCAATACCAAGAAACAACGGGAAACAAAAACAACCCACCGCCCCAATCGAAGCAAAAAGAAACTGCTTGCCATTATTAGGTTTAGTAGGAACGGTTGCCTTTTTTCTCAGTTCGATCTGGTTCGGAGCATACCGTTCGGTTTCCAAACTGACAACACGGGTTTCA
>JAISQH010000330.1 GCA_031274385.1 Planctomycetaceae bacterium
GTTAAATTCGTTTCCGAAACAATCCAAACACAAAATTTGGACAAACACGGAAAAGACATTGACTCTACGATTGCTAATCCTCGAAATTACGGCGGACCGGCTTTCTACGGAGTTTGGTCGGAACTCGGTACTCGTAGCGGTGGTGAAAAAGCCGCATTACCCTAAACATTGCTGTCAGAAGATCGGGAACAGTATGTCCTGTTCCCAATCTTTTTGTTTCGTTTGTTTCTTTTATTTTATTTTTTAACCTTTAATAATCGGATTAACCTTTATGACAATTCATTTCAATTGTGCTTTTGATATAAAAAACGTAAAAGGATTTACGTTGGTCGAACTTTTGGTTGTGATTGCGATCATCGGTGTTTTGATCGCTTTGTTACTTCCAGCCGTCCAAGCCGCCCGTGAAGCGGCGCGGCGAATGCAGTGTACCAATCAACAAAAACAGATTGTCTTAGCGTGTCATCAATTCCATGATACCTATGGATACCTGCCGCAAGCCAATCATAGTTACAATCTTTGTGTACAAATAAACGAAGCCAATGTTGCAACATGGGGAACCGATTACAATAACCGGGATCGTCAAAGTTATCTTTGCGATTTACTGCCCTATTTGGAACAAACGGCAATTTACGACACGGTTAAGCAAAATGCGAGCGATACCGGTTTGAAAACCGGCGTAACAGCGAATGACCGGTTTGTTACTCCTTGGACAGGCAGTTATGTACCGGCAGGCGGTACCGATACGATTGCCAGTCCTTGGGCTGCGAAAATCTCAACATTTATGTGTCCTTCCGAAGCCAATAAAAATGTTTCGGATGAAATGACAATGGGAGTAACCAGTTATCGTTGTAATCGCGGCGATCTCTGGATGGATTGGGCTTACAACGAATCCCGAGGACCTTTCGGTAACGGACGATTTACGAAAAATAATTTTGCAGCCATTACCGATGGAACAAGCAATACTATCTTTATTTCGGAAGCCCCCGTTGGTTCCGCTGTAACAAAAACGACAAAAGTACTCGGCGGAATTGCTTTTACCAGCGATAGTTCCGGTTCTTCCGCGAAACCGAAAACTTGTGCCGATCAACGAGGAACCGGCGGTAATCTTATTGATGCCGTCAATAACACCGGAACCAATACCTCAGGCAGACGATGGGGTGATGCCCGAACAACTTATACACAATTCTTTACCATCTTGCCGCCGAATTCGCCTCACTGTGTTCAAGGAACGACCAATACGACGGAAAATTGGAATTTTGTATCTGCCGGTTCATTTCACAGCGGCGGTGTGAATGTCGGTTTCGGCGACGGATCCGTTAAATTCGTTTCCGAAACAATCCAAACACAAAATCTCGACAAACATGGTAAAGAAATTGATACATCAATTACCAATCCGCAAAACTATAGTGGTCCTGCTTTTTATGGTGTTTGGGCATCTTTGGGAACCATTAACGGCGGTGAATCCGTTTCACCATAAACCTTTTTACTCAATGACTCAATTCGTAAGCGTTTTTTGATAACAATTAAATAAAAACGATTAAGTAAAAACAATTAAGTAAAAACAATTACCAACCTTCAAATTAGGAGTTTTTTCATGCAACGAAAAATTTTACGACAAAATTTCCGGCGGGCGTTTACACTGGTAGAACTTTTGGTGGTTATTGCGATCATCGGCGTTTTAATTGGCTTATTACTTCCTGCTGTTCAGGCAGCGCGTGAAGCGGCGCGGCGATCACAGTGTACCAATCAACTGAAACAAATTGGTCTTGCCGTTCACAATTTCCACTCCGCCAAAAACCATCTTCCCTGTCTGGCGCGAAATAAGGAACTCTGTTTCGATATTTGGAAGAAATATCGTTGGACAACAACAAATGATACCGGGCAAGTTTCTAATAATTACACCAACCGTCAACGTTTAAGTATTTTCGTTGAACTGTTGCCGTTTATGGAACAAGCGGCGGTTTTCGATGCGGTTATGGCGGATGTTGACCGGAATGCAACGGATGTTTCGCCGTGGCGGAGTTTTGCCAATAGTCCGTATTACGCTAAATTACCGTACTTGTTGTGTCCGTCCGATTCGGAACGAAACAACTCCGAACCCAATGAGCCGGGATTGAGCAGTTATCGCGGTTGCAAAGGCGATGTTTGGATGGGCTCCGATTTTTATGAATATCGCGGTGCTTTTAACGGGGCGTGGCCCGCTGTTACCGATATCGGATTTATTACTGATGGAACCAGTAATACAATTGGTTTTTCCGAAGTTGCCATTAGTTCGCCTGAAGCGGATGTTGCCCATCTTCGCGGAGGTGTTGCAACCGGATTGGCTGCTGAAGAAGATAAAGTTACTGCTGACCCGCCGATTGTTTGTCTTGGGCGAGTTTCCGGCGGTCAACTTACCGGAAGTCTTGATGGGAATACTTCCCGAACCCAGCATAACGGACGTCGTTGGGCGGACGGACACATGTTATACACCGTATTCCTAACAATTCTGCCGCCGAATTCGCCAACCTGTTCGGAAACTGCGAATGCGGAAACATGGACTCTTACCAGTGCCAGTAGTTACCATTCCGGCGGTGTGAATGTTGCGATGGTTGATGGTGCTACCCGATTCATTTCGAACACAATTAATGTCGAAAATCTTGATCAAAATTTGGTTCAATATGAACTGGATAAGACTGGTGTTGACATTACAAACGGACGAAAATATTCCGGTCCGAGTATTCACGGTGTTTGGGGAGCACTAGGCAGTGCTATTGGGCGTGAATCCGTCGCTGCCCCGTAATTGATACACAATCAAAACGTACATTATTCAAAAACAGGAATCTCTTTTTGAAACTGTTATGAAATTGAAACAAAACTATTATCGGTGTTGTGGAATTTTTTTATGCCTAACGGTATTGTTGTTCGGATGTCACCGATCCAATAAGTTACCGATGAACTACGTGGAAGGAATAATCACTCTTGAAGGAGAACCTGTTTCGGGAGCCAGTGTTCGTTTCACACCCAAAGATTCTACCATCGGTATCGGAGCCGCCGGTTTTACCGATTCACATGGGAAGTACAAACTAACTTCATCAATTGGTGATTCAGAAAAAGGAACCTTGCCGGGCGAGTATCTGGTAACGGTAACAAAATATGAATTTATCGATCTTGCCAAACCGAAGTTCGATGCCGGTTCCCAAACGGAATCATTGACTCAAGAAAGTAAAAACGTCTTGCCTGAAATCTATCGGTTTCCCAAAACAACACCAATTACCGTAACCGTGATTCAAGGAAAGAACAAAATCGATCTCCCTTTGAAAAAAACAGCCAATCCGAAGTGACAGACTCTTTTGTTTTTACGGGAAGAAAGAAGTTAAAGAAGATTTCTATCGTGTGCTTAATATTTCCCTTTTTCTTTTCTGCACTGTTCAAGTTTTTTTCAATAAAAAACGCTTGCTTTTTGATGTTTTTTGAAATAGTTGAATAAAATATATTTTTGTACATGATCAAAAAAACTCAAAATTGACCAAAAAATGAGAAAAACGTGGAAAAACAACAAGGGAAATTTGGTTTAAAATTCTTGGAAAGTGCAGATAGAAAATCAGTAACTGTCTATTTTATTTTGCGCGCAAAGACGCAAAGAGTCAAACGAATACCTTTTTCGCATCAAGTTATCCATTTGTGGGATTCTACCACGAAAAACACGAAATTTCACGAAAAAT
>JAISQH010000349.1 GCA_031274385.1 Planctomycetaceae bacterium
CGCAAGCGTTGTTCAAACCGTTTGATAGTGAATATCGCTTGTGAACTATTCACTATCAACTATTCACTAAATTCTACTCCCTTTGCCGCAGTTGGCAAGACGAGATAAAGTACCCTGAAAGGCTCACAGATAAAATCGGAGGTTCCCTTTCAAATGTAAACCTCCCACAATATTCGAAACAATCAGTGATAATTAATTGTTCAATAATTTAGCCGGACACAAAACAAGAAGTGAATTTGGATTGAGGAAAAGACTTGGTGTTATTTGTGAAACATAATATTTTGAGTTGACGGAGTTATCCGGTCAGTCGGTTCACGAAGCGTGTATTGGGCAAAGGCTTTGAGTAAATAAAGTTCCTTTTCCAATGCCGATGTCGTATAAGTGACTTCATCCGTTCCGATCTGTTTGACAAGCGAAAGCGTCCAGTCCAAAAAAACCGGCGACAGAACAAGATCAGAAAGATCAGTCCAACTAACCGCATTCAGATTCGTTCCGTTACAATATTTTGCCTGCAATTCCACATCGCAATCCCCCTTACAAGCGACATAAATATTCGCAATAATTTCCGCTCCGTCCGGCACGTCTTTTCGCCGCCGTAACCGAACAACAACTCCTTGCTGATCTTCAGTAAAAAGCGTTTTGAGCAGGTCTTTCCTGCAATGTTCACAAAGAATCGGCAAATATTTGTCCTCAACAAGATGCAGTATTTGATGCGTCTGGGCATAATTGGGAAAATAACGGAGTGCAATCCGGGCAAAAGCGGGTGTTGCGAGATGAGTTTCCAAAAATTTCGCATCAAGAATCCGATAATCCTTAATCTGAAAACGGCTTTTAATTTCGGAAAGGTAAAATTCCAATGCCGGCGAAACAGGGGTTGAATAAAATCCAAGAAACCCGTCCGCCCGGCTACGGAGCAAACGTTCGAGAATATCCGCTTCTTCACTTTCCTTAACCGCCGTGCGAGTTGCCGCTTTGTGCCGACAACTGACAAGCCAACGGAACGGGTGGTAGTTGAACTTGCCCGAAACCTGTTCCACCGCACAGAAATCGAAAACGTTTTCCGCATCCCGATAAGGCGGTGTCTCAATGTAAAAGCCAAAATGTTGCAAAAAATCTTTGGCAAACCGAACCCAACGTTCGCCGTCAGCAGGTATTTCCGTAAAATCAAATAAGTTCATAATCAGCCTCGCGGATTAAATCAGGTATTTTGGTATGATGTCAAAAAAACAAGTTACAAGCAGAGCTTGCGGACAATAAGAGGTGAACCGGTCAACCTCTTTGCTTCTATTATATCCCTATCGAATAACGAAAGTCAATAAAATAGTAAAAATAGACTTTATGACGTAAACCATTCACAAATATTTTATTACCATTTTACTATCATTTTACTGCCATTTTATTAAAAAGTTATGGAGAAACGCAAAAGAATTTACGAAAAATTATTGAAATCGTCAGGAATAATTCAACCACAAACAAATTTCTTCATTCTATTTTTCATTTTTCATTTTTCATTTTTCATTTTTCATTTTTTAAAATGATCGCCGTCACTTGAAAGAAACACCGACTCCATTTACAATAGACTTGCTCTAAAACTTGAAAAAGAGTGTAATTGTTTTTTAGTTTTGTCAGCAGATGATACAGATTTTACAGATTTTCATAAAAAACGAATCTGTAAAATCTGTAAAATCTGTTGACAATAACAACAATAATGAAACAAGTCTAATGGAAAAGTAAATGATGTCGTATATTGCCAAGAACGTTTTTGTCAAATAAGGCGGTATCCAGGATAGATGTTGCCGAAAAATTGATGGAAATTTATCGGAAGTTGCGTCTATCATTGCACTTACCGGAATACCAAAAAGAATGGCGAGATGCGTTACTCTTTTTGAAAACGAAACACTTATTATTGATGATTGGACGAGCCGTGACGAAATACCGTAACCCCAAACTAACCAGAATCATGAAATACGCTGCTTTTTTCTTTTTCACCGTTTTGTTCTTTCTTTCATTTTCCGCCGTTGCCGAAGAACCGAAAAAACTCGATCATCTTTCGGACTTCATGCGTGTTACAAAAAAAGAAGGCAGGCGGCAGCCGGTGTCATTCGATACGGCAATTGTTCGGTTTGCCGATGAAAGGAAAAAAATCAAAGTCGATCTTGTTGCTGCCGTTCACATCGGTGACAAGGAATATTACGAAGAACTGAATAAAATTTTTAAACGTTACGATGCGGTGCTTTACGAACTTGTTGCCGAAAAAGGAACCAAACCGGACAAAACCGCCGTCGAAGAAAAAAAAGGAAAAAGCCTCTTATCGGCGTTCCAATCGGGAATGGGCGAATCGCTCGAACTGGATTTTCAGTTGGAGCATGTTGATTACAAAGCCAAGAACATGGTTCACGCCGATCTTTCACCTTCCGAATTTGCGAAACGGGTTGCGGATCGTGGCGATTTGATCCAGATTCTTTACCGGGCAATTGTTCTTGGTATGAAAAAAGGGGCAAACGGTCAGGATGAAGAAATCAAAATGCAAGGGCGCTTGCTTGGGACATTGCTTGCTTCGAATCAATCGCTTGCTTTGAAACGGTTTTTCGCCAAAGAAATGATAAGTCAGATGGACGATTCGATGTGGATTCTTGGCGGCGAAGAAGGTTCCGCCATTATCACTGACCGCAACGCCGCCGCGTTGAAAATTCTTCGTAAAGAAATCAAAAACGGTAAAAAGAAAATCGCCATTTTTTATGGCGGTGCTCATCTTCCTGAATTTGCCAAATCCCTTGAAAAAGATTTTAATCTGAAACTAACCGAAACAACATGGGTTGTTGCGTGGGACTTGACCTCTGATCATTCCGCAAGACCATGAAAAACGCAATGACACGGTATTCTATTCATAAACAGTTGCGAAAATTTAATTTGCCGGTCAATGAGAACCGTTTATTTTTCGTAACTATTCGGAATTGATAAGCATAGAAATTCCGATTGTCTCGCTCATGGCAACTTCTAAAAACTCTTTTTTAACCATGAAAAACACAAAAAAACACGAAAGAATTTTTGTTATCACTTTTTTACGATAACCGATTGACAGCAATTGCATTTTTCGTGAAATTTCGTGTGTTTCGTGGTTAGTCTCGGCTTTTAGAAGTTCTCTTAAAAATGTATGCCAAATCATTTTTTTGGAAACTTTGTACGTTCCGCAGTTGAATGTCAAAGCGTGCGGCAATGACAAAATGGAAAAAATAAACAAAATAGATAAACAATGAGCGAGTAAAAAGACGATATTAGGCAAATAAGGTATTTTAGGTAATTAGATAATTAGGTAATTAGATAGTAATCTTCAGGAAGTATCATCATTTGGTTTCAAACGATCAAACCGGATCGAAATGTCCTATGAAAACCGAACGCTCATTATCTTTATTTGTAAGCATTGCTTTGCTTATCACAATCGTTATTGTTTTATTTGTCTTTCTGGAAAGAAAGAATTTTAAATCGGTTACGTCAAAAATGGCGTCCGGTCAATCTTCGTTTCTTGAGAAAATCGAAACACAAAACGCCGCCGATTCAAACCGGACACTCGAACTGTTGAACAGTCAAAACTCCTTAGCAGAAAAAGAGTTACAGGAATGGATTCAATTGAGTCTTCAGGATTCCGTTCAAGATATTTCGAATCGGCTTGAAACAGAATTAAACGGGTTCGTCACACTTGTTAATCTTTTTGCCATCACCTGTTCTACAGAAAAACTCAATTACGAACACCGTTCGAGGGATTCCGGTTCCGACACAATTTTTCTGATTCCCATGCCTAAACGTAGCGTTTATCAGGAAGTCGGACTTCGCGGAACAATTCGCAAAAAAAATGAAGAACTTTCAGAAGAAGAACAACATTGTCTCAACCCAATCACAACCGCCAATCAATTGCCCGATTCCGAATCACATCGGCTTGTTATGATTCCGTCAACGGTTCCTGATTATTTCGTTTCACAACAGGTTGCTATTGATAAACGAGATGTAAAAAGTAGAACGGCACTCGAACAAATTTGCGGCGAATTTTCGGAACATTCACAAGAGAATCCGTTCATTCATTTTGATTCGGACGCGGTTAATTCGCCTAAACAACGCCAAAAGGAAATAACCGAAGAAGTTGACGCAAAACAAAAGGCTACGGAGGAAATTACTGCGAAAAAGCCCACCGAAGAGATTGACGCAAAACAAAAGGCTGCGGAAGAAATTGTGGTGAAACAGTCAGCCGAGAAAATTGACGCAAAACAAAAGGCTGCGGAAGAAATTGTGGTGAAAAAGCCAGACGAAAAAGTTGACGCAAAACAAAAGGCTGCGGAAGAAATTGTTATGAAAAAGCCAGCCGAAAAAGTTGACGCAAAACAAAAGGCTGCAAATGAAATTGTTATGAAAAAGCCAGCCGAAGAAATTGACGCAAAACAAAAGGCTGCGGAAGAAGTTGTGGTGAAAAAGTCAGCCGAAAAAGTTGACGCAAAACAAAAGGCTGCGGAAGAAATTGTTGTGAAAAAGTCAGCCGAAAAAGTTGACGCAAAACAAGAGGCTGCGGAAGAAATTGTTGTGAAAAAACCAGTCGAAAAAATTGACGCAAAACAAAAGGCGGCAGAGGAAGTTGTTGCGAAAAAGCCAATTGAAGAAGTTGGCGAAAAACAAAAGGCTGTGGAAGAAATTGTTGAGAAAAAGCCAATTGAAGAAGTTGACGCAAAACAGAAGGCTGCGGAAGAAATTGTGGTGAAAAAGCCAGACGAAAAAGTTGACGCAAAACAGAAGGTTACGGAAGAAATTACTATGAAGAAACCAGTTGAAGAAGTTGACGCAAAACAGAAGGCTACTGAAAAAATTGTTATGAAAAAGCCAGACGAAAAAGTTGACGCAAAACAGAAGGTTGCGGAAGAAATTATTGTGAAAAAGCCAGACGAAAAAGTTGACGCAAAACAGAAGGCGGCGGAGGAAGTTGTTGCGAAAAATCAAGTTGAAAAAACTGAAGCAAAACAGAAAGTTCAAAAGGTTACGGAAAAAGTTGAGGAGAAAAAAACGGTCTCGGAAACATCGCAACAAAAATCTGATAATGATACAATTAATCCGCTTGGTCATGATGAGCGGGATTTTCTGAAAGATTGGACATTCAAAGCGGTTCGGGAAAACAATCGGATTCAGGCTGCCTGGTTTTGTTGGGAGCCGAACGCTTTTGACAAGTTTGATGATCAAAAAGGGCGGTTCGCGGCAAGAAGTTATCGGAACAATAAATTACTGATTGAATTTGGCGATGTTGTTCGACCGGATACTTCGGCATATTATGTCAAACCCTTTCAAACCGGTCAAACCATTATTTCGGAACCATATCAACAAAACGGTAACGGATTAATCATTTCGATTTCCGCACCGATTCGTTATCGTAACAAGACTCTTGGCGTTTGCGGTATTGACCTGAAGCCGGACGATTGGGCAAAGATATTGTCTCAAATTCTTGGAAACAATCCCGTCCTGAAAAAAAACGGCAAGGTCTATCTTGTTTCGTCGGATGGAATTGTTGCGGCATCGAATGATTTGTCTGCTGTTGGTAAAAATCTCCGCTCAGACCGGAATCTCGTTTCCGTAACATCGACATTGATTCTGGTTGGTAAAACATGGTCTGTTCGTCTTGATGTTCCGAAAACGGATGTCGAAGCCGCCGGTTCAAAATTCCGCGAGGTTCACAAGCAAACGATTCAGGCAGTGACTTCCGCAAAAGAATCTTTTACTGAAACAATTAAATCCGTCAAAACGGAATTAATAACCGAACAAAATTCAGAGCAAAAACGAGTTCAATGGTTGACGGTTTCGACGGCTTGGGTGATCTTTTTTGTCGGTCTCCTTGCCGCTTGGGGAATAACCCGAATGGTTCGGCAGCGTATTGAAAATCAGGAAAATTTATATCGGCAAATTTTCGAGGCGGTACCGTTACCGTTGTTGGTTGTTGATCCTGATACGGTTATTCTCCTGAAAAATAAGACTGCGGAACAGCAAAAGGTTAAACCTTCCGAAGAGGCATTGAAATTATTGTATCAACGTAACACGTCTGTTATGAATAGTTCGCTCGGTTCTTCGCTGTACGAAATTCGTTCCGAATGCCTTCTCAACAGGCAACAGCAAGCGGTTGGAAGTATTCAAACGTTTGTTGATGTTACGGTTCCGACCAAAACCGTACAAGAACTTCGGGAGATCGGAAAAATTGTTGGGAAAACGCAGATGGAGGTGTACAATATTACGTCGGTTGCCGCTTCGTTGCAGAACAGTATTCAACAATCGACAAACCGTTTGAGCGAAATGGTCGAGAAAGCCAACCGAACCAGCGAATTGACGGAATCAAACGGGCGGAACGCTTCGGAAGCCAATCGATATACGAAAGAGGCGGTTCAGGCGGTTTCAAAAGGGCAACGTCAAATGAAAGAAATGATTGATTCGATGAACCTGATTTGCGAAATGTCGAAGAAGATGAAAAAAGTAATCAAAACGATAGACGAAATCGCGTTTCAGACGAATTTGCTTGCTCTGAACGCTGCGGTGGAAGCGGCAAGAGCGGGAACACACGGCAAGGGTTTTGCTGTTGTTGCGGAGGAAGTTCGTAATTTAGCGTCACGAAGTGCCAAAGCGGCGAGGGAAACAGCGGAGTTGATCGAATCGAGCAATTCGCAAATTCTTGGCGGAGCCGAAGTTGCCAATCAAACCGCCGGGGCGTTGGACGAAATTACAAAAATGATCGGCGACGCAACAGAACTTGTTTCACAAATTGCCGAAACCTCAACAGAACAATCGTCGAATGTCCGTGAGATTTCGCAGGGACTTTCGCAAGTCGAACAAATTTCAAAACAAAATTATCAGGAAACCGAACAGGCGGCCAACTCCTCACAAGAACTCGCCGAAACAATTCGTGAAATCGAATCCCATTGTAAAGGAAACGTGTAAAATTTGTAACAATTCAAAAACATTTTACCGTGAAAACAAGAAGAACAAGAAGCAATTCACTTGCTCTGTTCTCAACTCTCCACTATCCACTCTCAACTACAAACCATGTCTCTTAATTTTGTACAAAAAAATGTTGGATTGTTTTTGATGATTATTTTTCTTTTCGGTTTTTCGGTTTTTTGGGTTAATACCGTGATTTTTGCACAGCGTGAACCGATACCGGGCGATCCGAACGCGGTGGAAAAGCCGGTGATTTCGGAACCGGAACAAAAAAAAGTAACGAAAAAACGTTATCGGGAAGGTACGATGTTTCAGGGAAAAAAGGCTTTTTTCCGGCAGACGGGCAATCGAACCACCTTGTACATGGTTGATGACGATGAGCGGTTTGTTTGTCTCGAAAACCTAAATCTCGAACGGATTCTTACGGCAATTGAAGAAAAACCGTCCCGAACAACCTGGAAAATTGACGGCGATTTTACTGAATTTCGTGGCGAAAATTACATTCTGATTCGCCGTGCCGTGATTGTTAGTAATCAGTAGCCAGTTGTTTGTAATTCGCTTGAGGCTGGTTACTGATCTTCGTGCGTCATTTATTTTAATCTTTGCAGATCGACAGAGGGAGTTGGGGAATTTTTTGGATTTTTGAAAAAAACGGTCAGAATGCCGAAAATGTGGTGTTTTGTCAAGAAAAAAATTCGGAAGACACTTTTTTCTGGAAAACATATTGACAGCCAAAAAGTATTTCGATACACTTAATACAACCGGATAGGGATAGTCGTTCTCCTGTACAAAAATTCTAAAAAACCACAACCGCAATAAATGGTTGTCAACCAACCGTGAACCCTTTCAACAATGTTCCCGCCATTAAGGTTTTGCCATGTATGAAGTTGACATAAAAGATGTAGTAAGAAATTATAATTTACGCAAGCAAGAGGGTTTTTTATTCTGCTTGTTTGAGGCACTGTCAAACGCTCTGTATTGTTCGATAGATAATTCGCATATTCAGATAACAGTCAATTTAACGAGACAATATGCCGCCAATGAGATAAATAAAGACGAAGATAATTTTATTCAAAGTTTCAAAATTGAAGATAACGGGATCGGTTTTACGGACGAAAATTTTAAGCAGTTCACTCAACAAATGTATAAAACAAACCACGCAGGTGGTAAGGGATTGGGGAGGGTAGCATTTCTCAAAGTATTTGACGATGTAAAGATTGAGAGCGTTTTTTGTGAAGGCGAAAAAATTTTCAGGCGTCAGTTCTCCTTCGGATATGAAACAATAAAGGATAATAAAAGTCTTATCAATAACGAGAAGAAAAGAACTATAGTCGCCTTTAATGGCATCAAAGCGGATTTTCAGGAACATACTAAAAAAAGTATCGACTATTACGAAAAAGAGTTGTTACAACATTTCTATATTTTTTTATGTTATTTGAAAGAAAAGAAAAAACAATTTGAAATTAAATTGATTGATGACAGCGGCAAGGAATCTGAACGGATTATCAATACCGCCATGCTGGATAAAGATCAATTTGAAAAAGAAGTTTTTGTTATTGAAGATCATTCAACGTTGTCTGAAATAAATAGTACAGTAAATTTTGAACTGTGGCATATTAAAACAAGAAATATTGACGAAAACAAGGCTTTCTATGTGGTTGATGAACGTTCCGCAGGAGAAATTGGCAATCTTGATTTGCCTCCGGGACTTTTGGAGGATCAATCGGGGTTCACTTATCATTATTACGCTTATCTTAAATCTCCGTTTTTTAGCGGTTACCTAAACGAATCACGAACAAAATTATCGCTTCCCAAAGAGACAAAGAAGCCGGATGACAAATTTGTTACAGAAGAGAAAATACAGAAAATACTAAAAGAAAAAATCAGCGGATTTCTTCAATATGAAATTGGTATTTTAAACCAAAAAAATGAAAGCCGTGTTAGAAATTTATTAAATGATGAGAACAATAATAAAACAGCAAATAACAGAGCATTTCTCTACCTACTGTCCGATAATAAAACCAAAGATGCTCTTCTGAATACAATACGTTACAGCGACAATCCGCAGAAAGTGTTATCAAAAATAAAGGAGTTCCATGAAGAATTACAAAACGAAACGGTCAAAAAAATTAAGATAGCCGTTGAAAAAATGAAGACAGTAAAAACCGATATCGATTTTCAAAAACTTGAAAACGAAATAAAAGAATGTATTCAAGAGGTCAATGCTGAAAACCTGATCAATTTATCAAGTTATATATTGTACAGAAAATATATTGTCAATCTTTTCAATGAAGGTATCAAGTTATGCCAAAAAAGCAAGACTCAAAATGAGGTTTTTTTTCACAATATTTTATTACCACGAAAATCAAATAACAGTATTGACTCAAATCTTTGGTTACTTGATGATCAGTTCCTCTATTTTGAAGGAACAAGCGAAGTTGCCATTGAAGACATTAAAATAAATGGTAACAAGATCATTCGCAAATTGACAAAAGAAGAACAAAAATTGCTAAATGAATTTAATAAAAAGCGATTGAGCAACAGAATTGATTTACTCTTTTTCCCGGCGGAGAAAAAATGTATCATCATTGAATTAAAAGACCCCAAAGCCGGTTTAGACGAAAATGTTTTTCAAATGGATAAATATGTACAACTTTTGGCGAACTTCGTTAAACCGGAATTTTCTATCGAAAGTTTTTTTACCTATCTCATTACAGATAACTTCAATAAATACGATAAGCCGGGAAACGGCTATCGGAAAAGTTACGGTATAGAAGGATTTGTCAGAAATTCGGCGGACGTTAAAAGTTACGACAATGACAACTGTATTGCTAATCAATATTCAGAGGTAATACGATATACTGATATTTATAGAAGAGCAAACAAGAGGAATCAAATTTTCTTTGAAAAAATCAATATTACCGATTTTTCTTTGAGGTGATAACGAGGGGAGTCGGACATTTCGAAGGCAACAGTTTTGAGGAATTAATTTTTTTGAAACAAAATAATATGATATAACATAACGTAAATTTTATCAAAAAATTAAAATTAAAATAGACAATTACGGTTACTTCTTTTTCTTCTTCGTTTTTGGATGATTATGCTGGGTCAACGATTTTTTTAGTTTTGCGGTCGGTTTATCTGATTTGAGACGTTTGACCATTCGGAAATCAATCTGTCGGGCATCAGGATCGGCTCGGACAATTTCAACCAGAAGACGATCACCAATTCGAAGCGTATTATCGTTGCGCTGACCGATTAAAATTTTGGCGTTCCGTTCAAAACGGTAAATATCATCGTTCAACGCTTCAATTCGAATCAGTCCTTCCGCCGGAATTTCAAGACCCATTACGAAAACTCCAAACATCTCAACCGTCGTCACCACCGCTTCAATTCGTTCGCCAATGTGCTTGCTCATATAATCAATCAACTTGAGTTTAACGAGTTCCCGTTCCGCTTGTTCCGCCCGCTGTTCACGGTCACTGCAATGTTCGCCAAGCAAAACCAGTTCACGCAACTCCGGCTTGGGCGATTTTCCGTCCAGAATTTCTTCAAGCAACCGATGTACCGCCAAATCAGGGTAACGCCGAATCGGTGACGTAAAGTGACAATAACATTTCGACGCCAACGCATAATGACCTTCCGGTTCCGGTGAATAAACCGCTTTTTGCATCGACCGAAGTAACGAAAAATTCACCGCGTATTCTTGTGACGTTCCCCGTACAGAATTGAGCAGTTGTTGGATGAGGAACCGGTCTTGGTAAAGATCGTCAGCATCAAGATCGGCAATCTCCAATGACCGGATAAAATCAGTGAAACTCCGTAATTTTCGAATCGAAGGTCCCGAATGAATCCGACGAAGAAACGAAATCTTTTTCGAAGCAATTAACTCCGCAACCGCTTCGTTGGCAGCAAGCATACACTCTTCAATGACCCGATTGGAATCGTAATACGGATAAACATGCGCCCCAATCACCGCACCATCGTCGTTGAGATCGATTTTCGTTTCGGGAATATCCATTTCGAGAGAACCGCGTTCAAACCGTTTTTTTCGCAACACTTTCATTATTTTGTACAAATTCATCAGCAGTTCCTGAATCTCCGGCTTCCATTGTTGCCGATATTTTTCGGGATTGTCGAAGAATTTTTGTACTTCGGTGTAATTGAAACGCTGTTTACTTTTGATTGCCGAACGGTTAATTTCGGTGTGCGTGCGAACGCCGTCCGGTGTGTATTCCATAAACACCGATTTTGCGAAACGAATTTTATCCGGCTGCAATGACGCCAACGCGTTCGATAAAACCTCCGGCAGCATCGGAATCACACGATCAGGAAGATAAACACTGGTTGCCCGATTGACTGCCTCCTTGTCAATGGGCGATGATTTCGTGACGAAATGAGTTACGTCGGCAATATGTACACCAAGCCGCCAATTTCCGTTACTGAGTTTTTCCAACGAAACCGCATCGTCAAAATCTTTGGCATCAGCAGGATCAATCGTAATGATCATTTCGTCCGTTAAATCAAGCCGATTCATTGATTTGAGTTTTTTCGCAACGGATTCTTTTTCCGTTGCAGATTCGTCAGGAAAATTCTTAAAGAATTTTTCAACTTCGTTTCGGGCGGCGTTCAAGGTCGTATCGTTAAAATGATCCGGCAAATCAAACTGCCGCAAAATAAGCAACGTGTCCAAACCGGGAACGCCGTGCGCACCAAGAACTTCGACAATCACTGCCTCACCGTCGTTGTGCGGTGTTGGGAATTTGATCATTTCGACAACGATTTTATCGCCGGTTCGTGCGGAACTGGCGGTTGCGTCGCCGATGGGAACCATCCGCTTGAACACAGAACCGTCAATCTGAACGTAACCCCAACCCTGCTCAATATTGTACGTTCCGACAAAACGATTCGAAGCCCGTTCCAAAATTTCAACAACCCGACCGCGCGGTTTCTGTTCTTCTTGTTCAATATTGTCGCGGCGTTTATTGCGTTTCGTAGAATTTCCGTAATCGTTTTTGGGGCGGCGTTTCATAATTTCAACCGCAACCGTATCACCGGAAGCGGCATCACGTGTCCAGTGAGGCGGGATGAAAATATCGTTGATCGGCGCGTCTTCGCCAAGAGCCGCACGCGGTCGAACAAAACCGATGCCCGAAGGACGCCGTTGGAAACGCCCTGTTACCAACGGCTTTTTTGAATTGGAAACGTCGATTTCTGTTACGCTGCCTTTCGATTCGGCAAGGTTTTTCTTACGCGGCGAAGCAACAGATTTTTGTACCGAATTCAAATCTGAACCCGGCAGGACGAAATGGTTATTTCCGTACTGTAATTCGCCCTGTTTCACCATTTCACGAATCAGTGTTCGCAACGGAATCCGGTCGTCCGAATTCAGACGGAGCGGTGCCAGAAATTTTTTCGGACGCAACGGTTGGTAATCCGGTTGCGCAACCATTCGCAGAATATCTTTTCGTACAATTTGCGGGTCAAATGTCATGGTAGATAATGGGTTAATGATTATTGTTAGTTGATTCCACAACGATTCGCAGAATATTACGGCGTTCGAGTTCGTTTTGCAGTTCTTCTTCGCTTGGCAAAATCAGCCGGTATTTCGACGTAAAAAGTTGTTGGTTGTCTTTCATCACGGAATAATGAACTATTGTTTCGTCCTTATCCGTACAAAAAATAATGCCGATTGTCGGATTATCGTCTTCGCCCCGTTTAAGATCGTCGAACATTCGAACGTACATGTCCATTTGCCCAATATCCTGATGCGTTAATTTTTCCGTTTTTAAATCAATCAACACAAAACATTTGAGCAAATAATTGTAAAACACGAGATCAATATAAAAATGTGACGTTTCGCTGCTGATCCGAAATTGCCGACCGACGAACGAAAATCCCTTGCCAAGTTCCAGAAGAAAATTCTGTAATCGTTCGATAATTGCCGATTCGAGTGTTTCTTCAAGCCCTGACCACGATTCGGGCAGATCGAGAAATTCCAAAACGTAGGGGTCTTTTATGAAGTCGTTCAGGTTAAATCTTGCCGAATTATCTGAATTTGCCGATTTTACCAAGTCTGCCGAAGTTCTCGATTTTTCTGAATTTGACTGCGAACTCAAAAGGCGTTCGTAATAAAATGTTTTGATGTTCCGTTCCAACTGGCGGACACTCCAATGTTGATCTGCGGCTTCATTGACGTAATAGATTCGTGCCAAAGGATTTTGGACACGCATGATATGTCGGTAATGAGACCAACTCAATTCTCTACGCAATGCGTGATGTTTTTCCCCTTCGAAAAGGCTACGCAGTGCGTAGCTTTTTTCAGTATCCAATTCGCCACGCACTGTGTGGCTTTTTTCAGCATCCAATTCATCGTTTTTTTCCTCGCCCAATTCACTACACAGTGCGTGGTGTTTTTCCTTTTCGAAAAGGCTACACACTGTGTAGCTTTTTTCAGCATCCAATTCGCCACACACTGTGCGGCTTTTTTTAGCATCCAATTCGCCGTTTTTTTCCTCGCCCAATTCACCACGCAGTGTGTGGTGAATTTGAAAATCGGAAAAAGTGAGGTAAAATTGGCGAAAATCTTTAATATTGGAAACGGCAAAACCTTTTCCGAACTCGTCGCTGAGTTGTCGGGAGAGTTCCCGAATCAGGGCGGTGCCGTATTCGGCGCGATGGTTGCCTGCTTGTTCTTCTTCGACGATTCGACGACCGATTTTCCAATACGCTTCGACCATAATAAAGTTGATCGCCGAATACGCATGGTGTCTCGATTCCGCCAAAATACGGCGAACGTCTTCAAAAAAAGAGCGGGTTAAATTGTTGCCGGTCATCGGTTTGTTACGAAAATATAAATGTCCCAATTGATCTTGTTATTGTTCAACCATTTCAAATGTCCATGTTCCCGGTCGTAACAAAAAGAGATATTTATCTTTATCTTCTTCTCTAAGAGTTTCATGCCGGGAATTTTCTGGAACATTAACAAACTCTTTAATTTTTTGTTTCGATAGTTTCAAAAAAACTTTTGTTCCTTGCCTCGAAGAAATTTTAAAAACGCATCTGACAAACTCTCTTTCACATCGTAGCCGCTTTCAACTTTCTACAACACCGATATTCCAAGATCGAAATCCGACGGATTTTTGAACGATTTCCGCAAGATCGGGACGAACAACCAAAACGAGACCGATTCCCATATTGAAAACGCGGTTCATTTCGTTGGAATCGACATTGCCTAATTTTTGTAACCAAGAAAAAACGTGCGGAATTTCCCAACAACGATTGATTTGAAGTTTCATCTCTTTGGGCAAAATCCGGCTCACATTTTCTTCGAGTCCTCCGCCGGTGATATGAGCGATGCCGTGAATTCCGTCGTTTGCTCCCCATTCGGCAAGGAGTTTTTGAACACATTCAACATAAATCCGCGTCGGCGTCAACAGAATATCGGCAACTGATTGATCAAATTCCGGTACGATTTTGTTGATTTCAAATCGGGCTATTTCAAAAACGATTTTCCGTACCAAACTAAAACCGTTGGAATGAAGCCCGGCGGACTCAATACCGATCAACACATCGCCGGTCTGAATGGCTTTACCGTCAATAATTTTGTTACGTTCTGCAATGCCGACACAAAAACCAGCCAGATCATATTCTCCTGTTTGATAAAGACCGGACATAATTGCCGTTTCACCGCCGAGCAAGGCACAACCGCTTTGGCGGCAGCCATCCACAATACCGTACACAATCTGTTCGAGCAAATCGGGATCATCGTTCGGCATGGCGACGTAATCGAGAAAGAACAACGGTTCCGCGCCGCAACAAATCGCGTCATTGACACTCATTGCGACAAGATCAATTCCGACCGTGTCATGCCGATTTGCCAAACAAGCGATTTTGAGTTTTGTCCCGACTCCGTCCGTACAACTAACGAGAACAGGATCGTTGTAACGGATTTGATCGTTGTTCAGTTTAAAAAGCCCGGCAAAACCGCCGTCAAGCCGCATAACACGGTTCGAAAAAGTTTGTGCTGCCAATTTCGGCAATCGAGCCATTGATTCGGCATAAATTTCCAAATCAACACCGGAATCCTTATAAGTCGCCTTCATAAATTGAAAATTGACAATTGAAAATTGAAAATTGAAAATTAAATATTAAAACAATTATTCCAAATCATCCCCCACTCTCCACTCTCCACTATCAACTCTCCACTACTACAGGATTTTTCGTTCATTTTCAGGCAATTTTAGTAATTCTTTCCGACAGAGTTCGCAGAGACGCAACATTGTTTTGAGGGGCAAGGTTTCGGCGCGTGTTGCGGCGTCAAATTCCATTTCGTCCATGATTTCGTCAATCCGTAACTTTGGAATTGTATTTTTGAACGCGCTGCAAAGTTCGGCGCGCAGAAATTTACGGCGATGAAAAAAAATAGCACGGGCAAATTCGTTAAAAAATTTCAAGTCGGGAATTTTGTTGCGCCGTTTTTCATCGAGAGTGAGGCGGACAATGGCGGAATCGACTTTGGGGCGGGGCCAGAAAACAGTTGGCGGCATGATTCGGATGATTTCGGTATGGCATTGGGCTTGCGTCCAGAGCGACAACGCCCCCCACTCTTTACTTCGCGGTTTGGCAACCATTCGGTCGGCGAGTTCTTTCTGAATGGTGACGCACATCAATGCGGGCGGTCTTTCCGTCAAAAGAAGATTGGAAATGAGCGGAGTTGCAATACAGTACGGTAAATTCGCAACAAGTTTGAATTGCCGTTTTTCGCCGTTGGGTCCCGGCTGATTCAATTCTTCCCGAACGATTTCCAAAACTTCTTCACGAAGCCGGTTTTTATTTTTGAGAATATCTGTTTTGATAAATCGGATATTTTTTCTTCCGAAGAGTTCCTGTTTTGCCAAATCCTGCATGACGGGATCAACATCAACCGTAATCACTACTGCGGCTTTTTCCGACATTGGGGCGGTCAACGAACCGGTGCCGGTTCCCACTTCGAGGATAACATCATGCGGTTCGATGTGACCGGATTCGTGCAGTAATCGAAGCAAATTCAGATCAATCAAAAAATTTTGTCCAAGACGCGATTGAGGGCGAATCCCCATCGCTTTGAACTTAGCCATTAAATAAGTGCGCGTTTGATTCATGAATGAAAGAGTGGAACCGGTCAACCGTAATAGTTACAAAACGGTGAGAAACAGGGCTTAGTGCTGAGATAAAATACGGAAATGGTACTGACAAGGAGGTGAAGCAGGCTCAACGGAATGACAACATTGCAATCCCAACAACATGAGGATACCACAACACCGCCCGTCAAACAAGAGGAGCATGAGAAAATTGTCCATTCGCCGTCAATTTTCATTTGCGAGCAAAGACGTAACTATTTCTTTTATTTTTTATGGTACAGTTAGGTAAGACAGGGAATTTAGTACGACAACGAAATCATTATCAACAACGAAATGAACTAAAAGGAAATAAAGAACAATTTACCTGTAGGGGCGACCCTTGCGGTCGCCCTAAATTTGCGGTCGTTCGGAATTGGTGATCGTTCGGAATTGGTGATCGTTCGGGGCAACCGCAAGGGTTGCCCCTACAATAAAAACGAAGGTTTCATTTCAAATGTAAACCTCCCACAAAAAATGAAATAATCTGGAATTCAAGGATTCTTCGTATTTTCGTGACGAATATTGGAATATTAAGCCCGCAGAGCGACATTCTTTTCTTTGATGAATGTCAGGAATTGTTGGTGAAACGATTCGATTTCTTCGCCGGAAAGCGTGTGATCGGGCGCGCCAATCCAAAATCGGAACGAATAACTCGCGTTTCCTTTTTCAAGCCCTTTGCCGCGATAGGAAACAAGCATTTCACGCCGAACAACCAACGGATTTTTGAACTGATCAAGAAGCGATTCCAATTTGTCAAATCCCTCGTCAATACTCCAAACCAATGAAAAATCCTGCCACGATAACGGATAACGCGGCGGTTCTTCAAATTGAATTTCAGGATAAAGGGTTCCTGTTTTTGTACCGAATATTTCGCCGAATATTTTATCGAGTTCCAGTTCAAACCAAACAACTTGTCCTCCTTCGGGACAAATTTTGTTCATCAATTCCTTGTCGAGAACGCCCATACTGCCAAGAATCTTGTTACCGGATTGAACCGCAACCCAGCAGCCGGGAATGTGCCATGATCCTGTAACTGGTATTTCAATATCTTGCGACACGCCGTCAACAAACCGAATGTTACGAATTCCGCAAACCGCCAGCACATCTTCCACCGCCGATTTCACCGAAAGATAAAAATCCTCCAACAAACCGGAACGCTGAAACGCAATTCCCGCCAGATTGTGTTTTTCGTTACACGCCTTGTTTTTACCGACCGAGAAAAAGGTTCGTCCTATTTCAAACAACCGGAAAGAATCCCGAAACGGTCGGTTTTTCGGAACCAACGCCAAAAGATTGGGAATCAATGTTGTTCGAAGCCGGGTGGTTTCCGGCGAGGTCGGATTTCGTAACACAAGCGTTTCTCCGGGTTCAAAACCCAATGTTTTAAGCCAGTTGTCATGGAACCAGACGTAATGATGGACTTCGAGAAACCGATGTCCGGCAGCAAGAAGCCGTCTCATTTTATGTTCCATTTTAAGCGGCTTTTCAATGAACAACGGCTTGATCGGCTGCGACGGCATGACCGGCGGAATATTATCGAAACCGAAAATTCGCAAAACTTCCTCCACAATGTCTTCGGGAATCGAAATATCTTTTTTGCTACGAAATGCTGGTACGCCGACAACAAGCGATTGGTTATCCCCATTTTGATTCTTGTCCTGATAATTCGCATCAAAACCGAGAGAATGTAAAATGTCCAGAATTTGCTTGGGCGGCAGACTGATTCCGGCGAGTTGTTCCAAACGACCGGCAGGGATTGTCATTGTCCGCACTTCGTCCTGCAAATCACCGTCAATCGTCAATCGGCTCAAGATGTTCAGGTTGGCGCCGGAGTCTTTTATCAGTTTCAAAATTCGTGCGATGCCAACTTTGACATTCGACGGCGGCTGCGATTTTTCGTAACGCTGAGACGCATCCGTTTTAAGATCAAGCCGACCGGAAGTCCGGCGAATCCGCGACGCTTTGAAATTCGCCGATTCCAGTAACAGTTTTGTTGTGGATTCCGTCACTTCGGTTTCGAGACCGCCCATAATTCCCGCCAACGCAACCGGTCGGTCATCGCCGCCCGGACGACTTCCCCAAATCAGCAAATCTTCAGGAAGCAAATTGCGGGTTTGACCGTCAAGCGTTGCGAACTTTTCGTTGCGCCCCATCACGGCAACCCGGATTCCGCCAAGTTTGTCAGCGTCAAAAGCATGAGTCGGCTGACCGATTTCCCAATTGACATAATTCGTTACATCAACAAGCAAATTGTACGATCTCATACCCAGCGCGTGGAGCCGACGCTGCATGAAAAGCGGCGACGGAATCGTTCCTCCGCCTTGAAAATCGGCACAATAAAATTCGATACAACCGTAACAGGGACAATTTTCGTAATCTTCATTTTTTAACGGATACGCCGGAAGATGGTCAAACGCGGTCAAATCGAGTTGCGCCAACGGTTTTAATTCTCGGTGAAAAACGGCGGCAAATTCCCTTGCGAAACCGTAATGTCCCCAAAGATCGGGACGGTGTGTCAAACTTTTGTTATCGATTTCGATTAACGTATCGGTTTCAGGAACAAATTTTGCCAACGGTGTTCCCGTTTCGATATTGTCTGGACATTCCAAAACGATTTCGTGCCAACCCGACATACCGAGTTCGGCAGCACTGCACAAAATTCCTTCACTTGGCTTACCGGACTCACCAAACTTATCAAAAAAATTTGATTTCTCAATTTTGATGTTGCCAGCCAAAACGGTTCCGGCTGGCGCAAACGGAACTTTGAGACCAACCCGAACATTCGGCGCACCGCAAACGGTTGAGTACGTTTTTTCGCCGCAATCAATTTGACAAAACGTTAATTTATCAGTTAATTTTTCAACACTTTTCACCTCGCCGATCACAACACCCCGAACAACACGGCGAATTTCTTTAATTCCTTCCACTTCCGCAGTTGCCAATGTGATCCGGTTGACAATGTCCTTGACATCAAGCCCCTTGAGATCAACGTAATCCGAAATCCAATCAAGTGATATAAACATGGTTTTATCGCAAATAAAATTCTTTGAACCAAAACATCCCCAAAATTTTCGATATTTTCCCAGAAAATAACCAATGCGTCAAGATGTAACCGGCTCTTTTGTTTTTTAAGTTTGCGAGTGAAGACGCAAAGAGACGAGATACTCTTTTCACTTGAATTTTCGGTTTTATTTTTCCTTTTATGAAGTAATTAAGGTAGGCAACCACTCTTCGTAGTGGTCGCCTACCTTATCTAATTGAAACTCCATAAACGGAATTTTTTATACAAATATTGACTCAATCGGGAACAATGGCTCCATGTTCTTCGAGGAGTTGACGAAGTTCTTTGAAAGGCACTGTAAGAGGATGACCATTTTTCTTCGCGGCTAATGCCGCCGCCGCTCCGGCTGCCTGTCCCATTGCCATGCAAGGAGCTTGAACACGAAGTCCTGAGTTGGCAATACGATCACTGCCAACACAACGTCCGGCTGCCAGAATATTCTTGCCCCCTTTGGGAACCAACGCACGAAGTGGAACCGTTGGAATGATTCCTTCTTTGAGATTTTCAAGAGTTGCTTTCTTCTGGACTCGATGGATGTCAACCGGAAAGAATGCGTAACAAATTGCATCATCGAACTTGCGCCCGGTAGTATAATCGTCACCGGTAATCACGTATTCCGAATCAATACGCCAACTTTCACGAACAGCGGATTCCGGTTGAAGTAAAAAAAGCCGAGCCGACGCGGAGTTTTTGGACTTTTCCGAACGAAGTTTTTGGAGTACTGTTTGGCGTCCGAGAATATTATCCCGGGTTCGGGTTATCGAATTGGAAGAATCCGCTCCGGGAACATAAGTTCCGAGACCCGGTAATCGTTCACGTCCCGGATTAAATGCAGAGCCGAATTTGTATAAAATTGCTCCCGGTTGGGTTTCTTCTTCTCGAAGTCGATGAAAACCAGCCAAAGCAACGACATCTCCTCCTCCGGTACAATCAATCAACTGGCGACAAAGAATTGTCCGGCGAACTCCGGCACCAACAACCGCGACCCGCCAACCGTTTTCTGTCGGCTCCACACCAAGAGGAAACTCGTAATATCGAATTTCAACTCCTGCTTTGATACAGTCGTCTTCCGCAAGAAGAGTGAACACAAACGGATTAATCGGCGGTTGAAAATGTCCATGATTATTTTTGTACGGTTCTGAAAAATCAGGCAGATTACCGCCATCTGTTTCAATTGTCCGTTTAACCAAATCCCAACCAATTCCGGCGATGATTTGTTTCCCCCAAGCATTGAACATTCCCGGACTGGAAAGTCCGCCGTTTGTAATTGTTCCGCCGAGTTGTGAACTTCGTTCGACCAACATTGTTTTGACGCCAGCCCGTGCCGCTTGAAGAGCAGCCATGATTCCCGCCGTACCGCCGCCAACAACAAGAACATCGACATGATCTTCCTGAAATACGACTGATTTTCCGACTGGCTGATTTGAGGGATTCGATTGTCCCGACGAAACACCACAGGCAAGTGCTGCCCATGTTGCCGCTCCGGTTTCTAAAAATAAACGACGTGAAAATTTTTTTGACATAAAAATGATCCTTGATAGTAAAGTGTTGCAAAAATTTGTAAATTCCGTTGATACCGTTTTATTACGGTAACGAAACGGGAAGACCATCACAAACATCGGCTAATGGAACCAATACATTTTCCGGGTGAGTCGTATTGCTCAATGCCCGAACAGAACCATCACCGATCAGGAATTGGCAAATGCCGGGATGCCAACTGCCGAAACCATAAGCACCGGATCGATAGGCAACAGTTGTTGGTGATACCGGATTGGCGGGACTGGAATCCGTTGGTGGAAAATCGGTTGCTACACTGAGTTTTGAGTTAGTTGGTATAATATTTCGAGCGGCACCTGCTGCCCAACGTCCCGAGATAATATAGGTTTGGTCAGCAATGTAGGGTTGAAGTGCCACATTTCCTGTACTGTTTCCAAGTTTCGATAAACCGAGACAAGCCGATGGAATATGTTTTTCACCAAGAACCAACTGGTTACTCGTTCCATCCTGCCACCATGCAAAAGTATCGCGCGGTACGCATTGGTTAAAATCATTTGCCGCATCGCTACTGGAAATGAGTCGTTCCAGTAACGCCAAACGTAAAGGACTTCTATGCCCTGTATAATGACTATTCATTAGGGAATGTTGAAACCAGCAACGAGAAGTACTACTATCCGAAATGCAAACAGCAGCGTAATCACCCAGAGGACCGGGAACATCTTTATCTGTTTCCATTCCTTTTTCAAGCATTTGGCTTAATCCGCGTCGTGTTGGACAGGCAAAAGTTGAAACGGCAAATCCATTTTGCTCTTCGGGTGAAAAAAGTCCCCACCAATCAATGGTTCCGCCTTTTGAATATCCAGTGGCGGCACCCGGTGTCCAAGCGTAAAAAATAGCGTTCAGACCTTTGCGGGATGTTGCTCCTGAAATTCCTGCAGCATCTTTACTTAAGATGGTTTGGTAAAGGGATTGTTGTTCCGCATACGGATAGAGAAGCACAAAAAATGAGGCTCGAAGAAAGGTTTCCGAAGAACCGCCAACGCCAAGTTCTATAGGCACAATCCCATTTCTTGTATCATGGAAATTGTGAACAGCAATCCCTATTTGTTTCAGATGATTCGAACACGTCATTCGTCTTGCCGCTTCACGCGCTGCCTGAACTGCGGGAAGCAAAAGAGCAATCAGAACGCCGATAATCGCAATCACCACAAGAAGCTCTACTAACGTAAAGCCGGATAGAACGTAACGAATAAGAGTCGGTGATTTTGCAGAGTCGCGTTTGGAGAACAAACACTCTCCACTATCAACTTTCAACTCTCC
>JAISQH010000187.1 GCA_031274385.1 Planctomycetaceae bacterium
GTGTCCGACTTTGTCCCTTTCGCAACATAATCATTGCCTTGCTGCCTGAATGTAAAGTCCCACGTCTCATCACCATCGACGAATGTATCACTCGAATTATTAAATTGAGTCCCGTCAAATCCCTCACCGGTTGTAAGGAACGTGTAATCGGTTGACTCCGCGTAATTGTTGACTCCGACAACATCCACCGTAACATTATCCAATCTGGCAACCCCCGCAACATCCACAACATTGATCGCGTTGCCCTGATCATCAACATCAATAATGACGTACATAATTCCGCCCGAAGTGTATTCGAGATCGCCGTTGATATTCAAGCGTCCTTCAAAAGCCTGAAGAGCTCCGCCTTGCGCAATCGTTACATTCCCCACCGAACCATAACCGCCAAGTCCGCCGCTCGAACCAATCGAAATATCGGAATTGGAAAGATTACCGTTTTCAGAAAGAACAAGCCAACCGGATTTGATATTTGTTGCGCCGCTGAATCCGCTGCTGTTGCCCGTGAATCGCAAAACACTATCTGATTGGGCTCCGCGTTCAACCGTTTGCCCCTCAATATTCAGATCGCCGTTTCCGGTTAATTGTCCCGAATAGGTTCCTTCATGTCCCGAATACGTTGTTTGATCGAACGTCAAAGTACCCGGTTGGTTGACCGTAATATTTCCTTGCAAACTATCGGAATTGCCAACCAGATTTCCGTTTTGAACTTCCGTACCGCCGGTGTACGAATTTGTGCCGGTAAGTGTTTGAGTCAGGTTTCCGTCCACAATGAGTTTGCCTGTTCCGTCAATGTTGCCGGAAAAAGACGAGTCCGTGTCTCCTGCCAAAGTCAGGCTGTGTCCGTTCAAAATTTCCAGATTCCCGGAACTTTTACCTGCCGCATCGGAAAGACCCGCAACCGTATTATCGTTATTGAGTTTGAGTTTTCCCGGTCCGCTGACCGTCAACGGTTTAGACGGATCATTCAGTTGCGCGTTCAACGTGAACTCGTCATTGATTCGCGGCAAGTCAAACTGCCAATCGTGGGTCGTTGAATCGTAAGTCAACCAAACCCACAATGTTGATGTATCATCCGTTGCATTGTACGTTATTTCGGAATGAAATTCCAGAAAATCAAAATTACTGCCAATCAGATTCTCATCAATATAATCTTGTAACGTTGTTTCGTCACCGTCTATTGTAATAAAAGCGTACTTCTCAGGATTACTGACATCGGAATCGTTCAACGCTTTGGCAACGATACGAGGTCCGATTCCGCCACTAGACAAGTTCAAGGTTGCAATCGAGATTCGTGCGTCGCCCGGACTTGCGGAGTGGACATTGTCGCCGACATCCAAAACCAAACGTCCCTCATCTCCAATTTCCAGAGTTGTGGAATCGACATTGCCGAAGGTTCCGGCTTTTCCAATATAAAATTCACCGCCGTCAATAATCAAATTGCCGACAAAAGCAGAGGCGTCGCCGTCAATATAAACGGAACCTTCGCCGGTTTTTTGAATGTCGGCTCCATCGGCGTGACTGGAAATATTGGAAGCAATTGTCAAACTTGATGTTGCTCCGACAGTATGGAGTTGAAGGAGGCTTCCCTCATCAAGATAAACATCGTTTGTCGCAGTTCCGTTTCCGGCACTGATAGTCAATGTCGAATTGTCTTCAACCTGAATGATGGAATGATTACCGGTAACGTAAAGTGCGCCGCCTAATCCTGTTCCGGTATTTCCTGAAATCACAGCGGTTCCGGCAAACGAAACCTGCGAATCACGTAAATAAAATGCGCCGCCGTTTTTTGTTGCTTTGTTTCCGGTGATGGTGGTGGTGCCGTCAAACGAAATCGCTGAAGTATCGAGGAAAAAAGCACCGCCTCGTTGTGCTTCGTTGGCGGTAATTGTGGTTACGCCTTTGAAAACGACTCCATATTCGGGATTGTCCACGTCAACGGAACCGCTATTGGTTACAAAGAACGCTCCGCCGCTTCCGTTTGCTGCTTTGTTGCTTTGAACTGTTGTTGGTCCGTTGAAGACAACATACGACGAATCCGCAACATACAACGCCCCGCCGCCGCCATCAGCAGTATCGTCATCGGGATCGGGATTTTGAAATGTTGCCGTATTGCCGGTGAATTCGACCTCATTAAATTGTAACGCGGAAGATGTTGCAAAAATGGCTCCGCCTTGCACTCCCTGATTGCCGGAGAAAATCATTTTTCCCTGAGCGTTCCAACCGAAAACGGGACTACCGGGCGTCGTCTCTCCCACTCTGTCGAGATAAACCGCTCCGCCGTTGGCTCCGTCGGTTTCGAGATCGAGTACGGCGGAGTTGTTCAAAAACTGCGTTAAAGTTCCTTGAAATGTCAATACGGCATCACTTCCGGTGGCATAGATGGCTCCGCCGCCGGAGAGTCCATCTGTGGATTTATTGTTTTGAAATGTCGTATCCGCCTTAAAATTCAGGATCCCTCCATCAATATAAAGTGCGCCGCCGTCTCCTGCCGAAACGGAATTATTTTGAAATAAGGCGGTTTTTTCAAAGATGATTTCAACATTGCCATCGCCATACAAGGCTCCTCCCGCCGTTTTTGCGGTGTTCCCGTCTCCGCTTGCCGTTCCTCCGAATGTGGCGGTGTCCATAAAATGAAGTGTTCCTCCGCTTGCGTAAATCGCTCCGCCGCTGCCGGAATTATCATCACCTTCTTCAAAATCGTTTCCGGCTTTATTTTTCTTGAATGTTGCGGCTCCGGCGATAGTCATTGTTGCGCTAGTGTCTATATACAATGCTCCGCCGTCACCGGAAGTCAGATTTTCTTCGGCGTTGAATGTTCCGTTAAATGTTAAGATTCCGCCGCTGGCTGAAATGGCACCGCCGTAGCCTCCGTTGGCGGTGTTTTTCGAAAAAGTTGCGTTTCCGCCAATCGTCAAAGTGGAATCATTGGCAAGCCAAAGTGCACCGCCGTCACCTTCAGCGGAGTTGGATGTGAAGGTGGCATCGCCTGTAACATTCATGATGGACTCTAACATCCCAACTGCTCCGCCGCTACCTTCGACAATGTTTGAAGTGAAGATCGCATTTTCTTTGAATGTTAAGGTTGAAGTACCGGCCGATTCCACATAAATGGCTCCGCCGCGTGACGTGCTTTTGTTGCCGGTCAATGTTGCGGTTTTATCGAACGTCAAATTGCCGTCCAAAACACAAAACAAACCAACGCTTGAATAACCGCCGCTTAGATTAGCTGCATTGGAAAATCGCATTTCGCCGCCGTCAATGATATTGAAATAATATTCAACGCCGTCATTTTCTGCTGTTTGTGATGCGGAACTGCTGTAGCGGATTGTTGTTGTGCCGGTTGACGTGATGGTGATGACACGGTCAATATCCTCCGGGATAAAGTCGAGAAAAAGATCAGAATCATCCGGGTCGGTTCGGCGAATATTCAGAGTGGTACTTCCCAGATTGATCGTACTAATACTCGGATCGTCCAACGCAGTCATAAAAGCGTTGGCGTTACTGACACTACTACTTTGAGCATTTAAAAAGGCTGGAACGCTCAAAAGGATGATTGTTATCATCGAAACCGTAAAAAATCGAACTTTCAAATTGGTCGTTTTCATAACTAAAGTCCACCGAAATGGAGAAAATCGTTTCAACGTTTTTTAACCCGGCGGCGAATCATCGAAAAAGTTGCCGTTCTTGTCAAGCCCAATTTGGCGTTTTTAATATTTTTTTCTCCCGTTCCAATTGCCGCTCCAGCGTTTTTTTAATTGAAAATTGATAATTGACAATTGAAAATGGAGGACGCAAGCGTTGTTTAAACCGTTTCGGTTTGAACAACGCTTGCGTTTTTTTAATTGAAAATTGGCGTTAGCGACGGGGGCTTGTCCCCGACGAAAAGAATCAATCGTTTCGGGGGCAACATCAATCATTTCGGGAGCAAGTTATACCACACCATTTTTTTGAGACACGAACCAGACGAACAATCCAAGATAAACGAAAGAGCCATCATCAATTCTATTTTAGTCGCGCTAGCGACGTTATGATGCATAACCGGCGGTGTAGC
>JAISQH010000570.1 GCA_031274385.1 Planctomycetaceae bacterium
ACACATATTTTTCCGATAGACCCTTCCATCAAAGATTGGTGGAGAGAACGCCGCAAGGTGGTTCAATGGTTAAAATCGTTGCAAAAACCTTTTGCGATTTTCGCTGCCAACGACAATCGCGGTCGTCAATTGCTTGACGCTTGTTTGGTTGCGGGAATTGCGGTTCCTTATCAAGCGGCGGTTTTGGGTGTGGACAATGACGAATTGGTTTGTGAATCGAGTCAACCCACTCTTTCGAGTATTGCCATCGGTTCCGAGCAAGCCGGATTTCACGCTGCCGAAATGCTTGACCGGATGTTTCATGGAGGAAAAAACGAACACTTATTGTACGGACCAACGAAAATTGTTTCACGGGAATCAACAGATATTGTACATGTTTCCGATGCAACGGTGATTCAGGCACTTGAATTTATTCGTATCAATACGGGTTTTCAAATTCGGGTTTCTGATGTTGCCAAACATGTTGGTACAACACCGCGTTGGTTGGAGATTCTTTTCAAGCGTCATCTCGGATTTTCTGTTGTTGACGAAATCAAGCGGGTACGTCTGAAACGTGTCTGCGTGTTGCTGACGGAATCCGATCTCTCGTTTCAAGAAATTTCAATATTGTGCGGTTTTGAAAGCACGAATTACCTTTCCCGGATTTTTCGTCTCGAATACGGTATGACAATGACGCAATTCAAAGAACGTAACAAATAATTCGACCGTTTATAGAACAGGCAAATGAAATATCCAAAATATTAATAAGTGGTTCCTTGATTCGTTCCTTTGTTGTGGTTTTATATCATGGTGAAATCCCTTGGAAGGAACTATTGGAAATGGACGAAATGATCGATATGGTTCCGGGAGCCGAGAGAAATTTGTTACGCTATTTGTTGATTCTGATTGACGTTTCGATTATTCCAAAGAATGAACTTAATAAAGGACATCCGGCTTTACAGGCGTTGCTCGAAACGCTACAATTGGCATCGCAAGGTAAATTGGTTGCCGAATTTGAACACATTGCGGATCATTTTACTGCAATCAAACACGATCCGAGAACCAAAAGTTGGCTCCATTCGCTTGTCCGCTATGCGTTGGCGGTCAGCAAAATCGGTAAAGAACTCGTTATTAAAGCATTTTCAAAAATTCTCGATGAAAAGGAGGCAGAAAAAATGGCTACTTCAACAATGCAAGAACTTAAAGACGAAGGCGAAGCAAAATTCGGACGCAATGCCGTCTTGAGTGTTTTGCGGAAAAGGTTCACAAAGGTTCCCCCAAAAATTGAAACGGCGATTTTCCAAATGAATGATCCAATTGCTTTGGAATCGTTGCATTCCTATGCCTTAGATAGCCAGACCTTGGACGAATTCGCTAATGCTTTAAAGTGAATTTAAAGTGGTTTTGCGACGGGTTGATTCATAACCGGTCAAGTGCAAGCGAAAATGGGCGTGAAGGGTTGCGGCAAAATGAAAATATACTGTTACAAATTTACCTTCCTCCGATGAGGCAGAGTCTTTTTCCGTTGAAGGTTTGTCCTTCGAGTCTTTCGGGATCATTTTGGTATTCGTCGAAGGCTTCGGCGGAGAGTTTTTTTCCCCAGAGAGTCGGATATTTTCCGGTAATACAGGCGCGGCAGAGTTCTGTTTCCGGCAAACCGATTGCCCGCGCAACAGAATCAATGGGCAAATAACGTAACGTGTCCGCTCCAAGATCAGCAGCCATCCGATTTTCAATTTCCGGTGTTACCGCCCATTCTTCCAGCGGCGCACCGTCCATGTATTGCGGAACAAACAACTCGTTGTAAGTGGACATATCGACACCGTAAAAACACGGTCCGATAATCGGCGGACACGCGGCTCGAACATGAATCTCCCGAACATGTCCCAATTCACGAATCCGTTGTAACAAAACACGCATTGTCGTACTGCGAACAATCGAATCCTCAACAAGAAAGATTTTTTTCCCCTCCAATACTTCCCGCAACGGCGTGTATTTGGTCTCGGCTTTTTTCCAACGATGTTCGCCGCCTTCAATGAAAGTTCGTCCGCTGTAACGATTACGAATTAACCCTTCGAGACTTGGAATACCAAGCGTATATGCCATTGAATCCGCAGCGGCTTTGCTGGTGTCCGGCACCGGAACCACAATCGTGTCCCGATCAATCTCGACATCGCAATTGGCACGTTCCCGACGAGCCAATTCCGCACCGAGATTTTTTCGGGCAAGATAAACGCTTCGACCATCCAATGTGCTGGCAACATTGGCAAAATAAATCCATTCAAAAAAACAATGAGCAGATTGTTTTTGTGGGGCAAAACGTTCCAGCCGGATTCCTTTTTCGTTCACAATGATCACTTGACCCGGTTCGACATTTTTAATGTTCTTGGCGTCAAAACCAAGATTGAAAAGAGCAACACTCTCACTGGCAGCGGCAAACAAGGAGTCTTCCAGAGCGTAACAAAGCGGTTTGATCCCAAGCGGGTCGCGGGCAACAAACATTTCGCCAAGCGCATTGAGAAACACCATGCTGTAAGAACCGTCAAAAAGATTTGCCAACGATTGACAAACATCTAAAAGATTGGGTTCTTCCTGCGGCGAGAGGGCGGCGCAAATATAGTGCATGAACACTTCGGTATCGGTTTCGCGTGCCAGATAGGTATTGCCGTCGTTGAGAAGCGTTTCGCGCAAATTATTATAATTAGCCAATTGACCGTTGAAGGCGAAACTGAACCATTTATGCTTTTTGATGTGGTGGCGTTCAAATGGTTGAGCGTAACTTCGGTCGTCACGCCCGCAAGTTGCATAGCGAACATGACCAATCGCGGCACGACCGGCGTATTCTTTCATCAAATCCATGAACATGGTTCGTTTTGATGAATGAAAGACTTCGGACACGGAGCCGATTTCTTTATGGGTATCGATCAATTGTTTTCGGAACGGGGAATAAGTGGTGAATCCGGCGGCGAGTTGCCCGCGGTTTTGCAGATCGAGCAACATTCGCGGGATCAGATAGGAGACTTCTTCCCGTCCCTGAACAGGACAAAGCGGCGACGGATCGCCTTCGGGAAAATGATAAATCGCAGCAACACCACATTCTTCATGGAGGTCGGTCATAAAGTTCATCCTGTTTTCGCCAACAGGTTTAAACCATTACCCAGTCAAAAAAACAACAATAGGCAACCATTGTAATAAAAAAATGATTTTCCTCAACAGGGGCAGTCAAATTGCAAAAATTTCAAAATAGCAATTATTGCGCACAAAAGCACAAAGAAGACACGGAACGGTAAAAAAATAAAACCGAAAGGCAACTTCTAAAAACTCTTTTTTAACCACGAAAAACACAAAAAACACGAAAGAATTTTTGTTATCACTTTTTTATGATAACCACTTTTTTATGATAACAAGTTATAGCAATTGTATTTTTCGTGAAATTTCGTGTGTTTCGTGGTTAGTCTTGGTTTTTAGAAGTTCTCGAAAATTGAAGTGTAAAAAATATTTTATGGCGGGTCATCTCCGCCCGGATTCCAGGGATTGCATCGGATAATGCGCCAAAGTCCTTTCAAAACGCCGCGAATGACTCCATATTTTTTGATTGCTTCGATCATGTAGGTGCTGCATGTCGGTTCGAAACGGCAAACGTGCGGCAAAAACGGGCTAATGCACTTTTTGTAACATAACACCAATCCGATTACAATAAATCCCAATAAACGGCACATCTATTCATTCTGCTACAGAATAGGTAAATAAAACAAAAAAACTCGTAAATGGTTCGTTTTTATTGTAGGGGCAATCCCTTGCGGTTGCCCCAAACGGTCACCAATTCAGGGCGACCGCAAGGAGGGCGACCGCAAGGGGGGCGACCGCAAGGGTCGCCCCTACGGATAAATTGCCAATTAATTTGTTCCATTAAAATCGTCGGCTCAATGAAAAATCATATCCGGCACTGAATGATCGGTCATGGCTTGTCAACGGCAAAATAATGGCGTTGGTTATTGCGAGTTGACCGAACAAGATCGGGATACCAATTGCGATATTGAGTGGTTTGGGCTTATTGTTGGTCGAACCGATGGAAACATACCCCCAATCGCTGAAAATTTGTCCGTTATTGGCATGATCGGTTGTGAGAGTCCAGTCCAATTCGAGGAATCCGCCTAAACGGCACGAATGAGAACCTTGCTCATTTCGATAAAACCAACGACCAAGTTGCCAACCGAGACGAACAACAGTTGGTTCGTCAACATTTAACGTACTGTTTCCGAGCCGGAGTTTATTATCGGAAACGGAAAGATCGGTTTGAATGAGAAAATGTCCAAAAAGATTTTCATTGGGATGCCATTGCAACCCGAGATATGGAACCAAATAGTACGATTTATTTTCCAGCCTAACATTGGGCAGTCTCCAATCTTCTGCGGTTGGAAACACAACACCGATGCCGCCGGAAAAAGTAAATTCGTTGGATCGTGACAAAAGGCACTTAAAAATCAACGAAAGATTGCCTAATTCGGCGGCACTTCTTCCCAATCGGTCATTCAAGCCGGACTGTTTGGAAGCGAATTGGTCAATAACCGGAACCCGGACTTCGATGGACGAACAAGCAGTCAAACGTGTTTCGAGACCAAACGTGAATTGATCAACCGCCCGGCTCTTTCGAAAATCAGTAACATTTATTGACGTCCCGTTATTAATGTGCCGATAATCGAACCAAATTCGATCTTTGATTTCGGCATTGAAATGTTCTGCGAGGTTCAACCGGCTTAGTAATGCGGT
>JAISQH010000609.1 GCA_031274385.1 Planctomycetaceae bacterium
GATATTTGTAACGTTACTGTGGTAGCTGGAGACCGCAATCATAGCACGAGTATTGAATGCGTCTCCACTGGAACAACTGGCGGAATTGGGCGGTAGAATGGTTGAAAATGCTGATTGGAGACGTCCGTCTGCCCAACGTAAACCGAGATTCGGTTGGACAGTCACACTGGAAATATATTCTTTTTTATCCGTTGCAGATTTAGCTTTACAAATATTGGGGAATACTGCTTCAAGTGTTGTTTTATTATCATTACCGGTATTAGAAACAGCATCCGTTACCGCTGTTGCTACTCCGCCTTTTAAGATTCGGCTGGTCGAATTATTACCTTCTCCAACGCAACGTTCTGCAAAGGCGATTGTGTTACTGAGTCCATCTGGTACCGATGATACGGCATTCCATTGTTGACCAAGAACAAAAATACCGCGTTGGTTCGGAAAATTTGTCGAGCTTGGATTATCCGGTCTGTTCGAAATGTTTCGATCCGCCCAATCGCCAACACAGATCGGATAACTGCTACGCCCACCGTTACCACGTGTATTCGAATCGGAGGGACAGTGTAACGTTGGAATTATTGTATTCCAAGGAGTTGTATTTGTTCCCGTACCGGGGTTGGGGTCTTGAGAAAAATAAGGTGATGTATTCGCCTGGTCATAAACACTTTGGCATTCATAAAAAGGTGCTAACATCAACAAAGTACTGTAATAACGAATCGTTCCTATCATGGATTGACCAGCGGGAAACGAATCTGTTGCAGAATGGTAATTGTGCATGGCAAGTCCGATCTGCTTCAAATGATTTGTACACTGAGACCGCCGCGCCGCCTCTCGAGCCGCCTGAATGGCTGGTAAAAGAAGTGCAATCAATACGCCAATAATCGCAATGACAACCAAAAGCTCAACAAGTGTAAAACCATATTTCAAAGTACTGAATTTTTTCATAAATCACCGTTTTTTAATATTGTTATTGTTATAAAATTGTTAAAATGTCCGAAAAATCTCCATAAATTATATAGAACTATAATCCCTTTGCTTCACCGCCGTTAATAGAACCGAGAGCCCCCCAAACACCAAAATTGGAAGTACCGCCATCGACATTCAATGTTGTGGTATCGTCGATGTTACCGGCATCAATTGTATCGGAGATGAAATGAACAGAAGCATCAACATAAAGAACATTGGCACCGCCGGTGTGATAACTATTGGCGGAAAAAAGAACCCGTCCGCCCCATACATCACTATTGGTTGTAGCACTAACGGAATTGGGCGGTAAAATTGTTACAAAACAAGTTTGCGGACGTCCATCTGCCCAACGGGTTCCGCAAAGAGCACTAACGGTTGAACCGGCAATATATTCCACTTTATCGGTGGACTTCAATTTCGCTTTATTCGGTAATACCGCTTGATGATTGGCTTTACTGGTTCCTACATTGGGTAACGAAGCTGCATCCTGAACGGCAGCACCTTTAAGTAACATACCATTCCCCGGACCGATGGTTCGTTCGCCAAATGCAATGGTATTACTCGATCCATCTGTAACAGACGCGAATGAATTCCAAGTCCATGATAACGAAAAGATTCCCCGTTTGTTGGCAATATCATTTCCACTGGGAGGAGCCCCATTTCGGTTCACATCCGCCCAATCTCCAACACAAATAGCATAACTGTTTTTTCCACCGGAACGTCCCCGCCGTGTTGTCAAATCAGAAGGACATAATATTGTCGAACATTTGAGGTTCCATGGCTTTTCTCTGTTTGGAGGGCTGGTTCCACCTTCATAATCACCATCAACAGAAGGATCGTCTCCAGCATACGTTTCACCACTGGGTTTTAATCCTGAAACCGCAGTTTCATAGACGGCTTGCTGCTCAAAAAACGAGCTTAACATCAAAAGAGTACTATAATAGTTAAGCGTTCTTATCGAGCCATCAGCCTTTTTACCGATTAATTGCGTTTGCCCGGAAGGAAACGAGTCGTTTGTATCGTGGTAATTGTGAAGCGCAATCCCAATCTGTTTTAAGTTGTTAGAACATTGAGATCGTCTTGCCGCTTCGCGTGCGGCTTGGACGGCTGGCAAGAGAAGTGCGATTAAAACACCAATAATCGCAATCACCACAAGAAGTTCGACCAGCGTAAAAGCTGCCCTAACTTTATGTACCCCCCCCCCCCTGCCTAAATTAACATAAACCGGATTTTGCATTATTTTCTCCTTTTCGAACTTAAATTTCTAACTTGAAAATCAACCAACGCATCAAACATTAATGCGCAACAGTTTAATCGGTTGTTAATCAAGATTTCAATGTTTCAGACATATTACACAAACTAAGATCAGTTGTCAATACAAATCTTTTTACCGTTTTAAAAAATTCTAATTATTTTGGATTTATTTTATCAAAATACCCTAAAACACGTTAGCGACAGGGGCTTGCCTCCGAAATGATTGATTTTTTTCGTACGCAATCAATATTCGTCGGAGGCAAGCCCCCGTCGCTAACGTCATGCGAATGCGTTTACGATTTGTGTGGTATATTCTTACGGTATTGGCGGGACGTAGGGGCAAAGAAGATAAACGCGAGGCGTTGCCGCTTCGATTAACGTTTCAACCCCAATCTCTTTTTTCGCACGCCCCTCAAGAAGAACTTCCATCAAGCCCAACTTCGGTTTGTAACGAATCGCTTTGGAATTGTTTTCCGTCAACGCCGCTAAATCCATTGCCTTTTTGATCGCGTCGTCAAGAAAACCAATCTCATCAATAAGACCATGTTCTTTGGCTTCGGCTGCCGTGTAAATCTGACCGGTTGCCAACTGATCCAACTTTTCGGCATCCTCTCCAAACACACTGCGTCCGTCACGAATCACTTGCTTGAAACGTCCAAAACTGTCATCAACCAGCCGTTGCCAAACTTCCTTTTCTTCGTCGCTCATTCGCTTGGAAAAACTCCCCATTGCTTTGAGCGGTCCGCTTGTAATCGGTGTTGACTCAACTCCGATCTTTTTACAAAGGTCTTCCCCGTTAAAAAGCGAAACAATCACTCCAATAGAACCGGTGATGGTCGAATGTTCCGCGTAGATTTCGTTGCCTACCATCGCAATATAATATCCGCCGCTCGCCGCAATCGATCCCATGCTAACAACAATAGGAATATTGCGTTCGTTTTTCATGTTCGTGAGCAAATGGTGATAATAATCGCTTCCAGCCATTGTGCCGCCGGGTGACTCAATCCGCAAAACTACCGCCTCAACATGAGGGTCTTTCAGAACCTGACGAATCTGTTTCGGAATAAATCCGTCTTCCGAACCCGTTATCACTCCCTCAACAGTAATCACCGCAACTTTACTTCGGGCACTGTGATTGCCCAAAATAAATTTTTCCGTCAACGCGGTTTCCGAAACCTGTTGCATGGAAGTGGTCAAGGCTCCCGCCGCCGCAATCAGAACAACCAAACCCACCACTCCGCAAAATCCCAGCACAAGAAGAACAATGGCAAAACGGAATAAATAAGTTCCACATCCAACTTGCGGCTCCGGCTGGTAATACATCGGTTGATAAGGCGGAGGCGTAAAACGACCCGTACCTCCCGTACCTTGCGAAGAACCCGGAACCTCCGTCGAATAAATATCGTGCGTACTCATATTTGTGTTAAAGAACAATTAAAAGGAATGTTTTTAAATAATACAAACAATACAGTAAAAAACCGGTAACAACTTCGTTTGGTCAACAGATTGGACAGATTTTACAGATTTTCATCAAAAACAAATCTGTAAAATCTGTATAATCTGTTGACAATAACAACAAATAATGGAACAAGTCTATTAATTAATTTTTTTAATTAATTTTTTAATTGATTAATTTTTTGGTTTGGGCGGCGGCAATTGTTCGGCATTGGGTGTAACTTTGTCGAGGTTGGGTGTCGTGTCCCATTCAAAACGACCAACAGACCATTCGATTAAGTCGCCGTACTTTTTGAGATTGTCATCCTTTTCCCAGAACTTGTTGTCATGACCGTAAGTGGCATAAGCAACCCGCCCGTTGCCGTCTTTTCGTATCCAAGTCGAAGGAAACGGCGGACGATTATAAGGATCACCCTTCATGCCTTCCGTTTGTTGAACAAGAACGACATGTAAATCTTTGTTGTATTGTTTCATGGCGTACCACTCTTCATGGACAACATCTTTGCCGTCCGGCAACGCCTTGACCCAAGGAATCTGAATGGGTTCGGTGGCAATCGCGGTCGCAACTTGTTGGGGACCGTGCGAAACAAATCTGGCTCCGATAAACGCCGTGTAAAGATCAATTCCGTCTTCGCCCTTTTGTTTGCAATGGGAATCGGTTGCGGAGTGAATACCGACAAAGCCTTTTCCGGCTCGGACAACGGCAAACAAGTTTTTCAATCCGTCGGCGGAAATGGCGTGGGCGGTTTCGTTTCTTGAACCTTTTTCTTCTTCGAGATTGCCGGAAGTGTAAAAAGTAAAAGCGTCATACCGGCTGAGATCGCCATCGAAAAGCCGTCCGTCCTGAGTTTCAACCAGTTCGATATTCTTGGCTGCCAGATATTTTTTCAAGGCATTTCCCGAAATGGTGGTTCCATCCTCCAAAAGTTTCGCCGGACCGTGTTCAAATCCCTGCGAACGGGTAAAGTGTAACACTTTGGCTTTTTTAACTTCTTGCGAATCTTTTTGGGGTTCCTGCGAAAAAACCACGTTTCCCGCAAAAATCGGAAGAATCAAAAAAGCAATCAGAAAAAGAGACAGAAAGGTTGTTAAAAAAAATCTTTTCATCAAAGGTCTCCTCATTTTTTGGGTTGAGGTGGGTAACGAAGTTCAAAATCACAATGTTGCTTATTAGAGCAAAAAAAAGTCCTCATGGCAAGTGGTCAATTCAACGGCAGCGGTTTTTTTGACTCCAACGCAGTATTTGTCTGAACACGATTTTTCGGATTGATAAGATATGATAGGATAGTCTACCGAAAATGACATCGAATCGTCATTTCTTTCCAACAGACTCTCCTATCAATTTTATCAATCCGAAAAATCGTGTTCAGACAAATACGAAGGCATTATCCATTCAACCATGACCTGAATTTTGGGTTTAACGCGGCAAATTGTTGTTCAAACTTGTGTCGATCCTTTTGGATAAAAAAGAGACGGATACTTTACAAATGATCTGTTTATCCGATATATTATTTAAGATTCATTTTCGGTTTCCTTACTATTTCAATTCCTCCTATTTTATTTTCCACCAATTACAATGCGATTCCTTTTTTTAGGGTGTTGTTTGTTTTCTTTTTATCTTTTGTGCAACACCGTTTCCGGTTTGGCACAAGATCGGTCGCTTCCGAAAAATTTTCAGGAACGGCTGCATCAGGACTGGATACTTCAGGATGCCGGAAACAACGTCTCGTGTTTCACCAACCCGGAAGCGAACGAGATCGAAATCAAAATGCTCGAAAAAGTTCTTGCCGAACTTGTCGCGGAGCCAAACACGGAATTTGCCGTTAAAATCTCGGCGTTGCGGGACGAACTGAACCAATTACAAAACAACGCCGCACCGGGGAATCATCCGGCTTGGAAAACATTGTATCTGAAAATGTGTGCCGAACGCCGTCAAAAGCGTTTGCAAATTGTTCGTGAACATTACCCGGAAATCGTGTATGCCAAACATCAGGTTCTGGGCGGTTCGCATTACGCTTACACCGAAGCCCCAAGCGACGCCCAACACCCCGAACGACGCGATATGCTCGGCGGAAAAATCCTCTCACTTCAAATTCAACCGGATGGCTCCGTCAAAGAACAAATTCTCGTCGAGGCTCCGAAAAACGGAACCCTGCGCGATCCCGATGTTTCATTCGACGGTCAAAAAATCGTCTTTTCCATGCGGAACAGTTACGAAACCGATGACTATCATTTGTACGATTACAATCTTAAAACAAAAGAAATCCGGCAATTGACGTTTGGTCTTGGTTTTGCCGATGTGGAACCGTGTTATCTGCCCGACGGCAATATCTTGTTTTGCTCAACACGGTGTATGCAAATTGTCGATTGTTGGTGGACGGATGTGACCAATCTGTATCTTTGCGATGAGGACGGGCGTTTTTTGCGGCGTATCAGTTTTGATCAGGTTCACACAAATTATCCGCAAGTTCTGAATGACGGTCGGGTCATTTACACTCGCTGGGATTACAATGATCGGGGACAAATTTATCCGCAACCCCTTTTCGTCATGAATTACGACGGAACCGGTCAAACCGAATATTACGGCAACAATTCGTGGTTTCCGACAACAATTCTTCACGCCCGCCGTATTCCCGATTCCAACAAAGTAATTGCAATTGCCGCCGGGCATCACACCCACCAACGCGGGAAACTCATCGTGATTGACCGGGCGGAAGGAACTCAGGAAAATCAAGGCGTTAAACTGATTGCTCCGTTGCGCGAAACAAAAGCCGAGAAGATTGACGCTTACGGTCAGGACGGCGACCAGTTTCAATATCCGTTGGCAATCGACGAAAACAATTTTATTGTTGCGTACACGCCGGACGGTTTTCCGAAACGTCAGTACGATATTCCGTTCGGACTCTATTATATGAACATCGACAACACCAAACGCGAATTATTGGCTTATGATCCGGCGGTGAGTTGCGGTCAACCGGTTCCGTTGCAAGCCCGCTCTCTCCCCATGCTTCGCGCCACGCCGGTTGATTATGAGACGGAAACCGGTCAGTATTATGTTCAGGATGTTTATTTCGGTCCCGGTTTGGAAGGCGTTAAACGGGGAACGGTGAAAGAATTGCGGGTTGTCGCGTTGGAATTTCGACCTGCCGGAATTTTAAGCAACGGGAGCGGCGGTCCCGCCGGCGGTGCCTTGTCCTCCACTCCGGTCTCAATCAACAACGGTTCGTGGGATGTGAAACGGGTACTTGGAACGGTTCCGGTTGAGGCGGACGGTTCGGCGTATTTTGAAGTTCCGGCAAGAACGCCCGTCTTTTTTCAACTACTCGATCAGCACGGCGAAACAGTGCAGTCCATGCGAAGTTGGTCAACATTGCAACCGGGTGAAATGTTTTCCTGCGTCGGCTGTCACGAAGTCAAAGGAACAACCCGAAATAATCCCCAATCACGAGGCGGCGCAATGCGGACGTTGGCGTTGCGGAAATCGCCCAAGAAACCGGTGCCGCTCGGAGGAGTCAACCCCGACACCGGTTTCAGTTTTGAACGAATCATCCAACCGATTCTCGATCGACATTGCGTCCAATGTCATATCGGAAACGAAAAGACAACAAAAACAGAATTGGCAAACAATCCGCCGTTTAGTCTTTTGGGCAATCAATTTAACGAACCGAAATTCAATATGGCGGGGCGGCGTTTCAGCGAATCGTACATCAATTTGACACAAAAAGGAATACCGAACGAAATGGTTCATTGGTTGAATGTTCAGTCGGTTCCGACGATGTTGCCGCCGTATTTTGCCGGTTCGTCAAAGAGTAAACTGCTTAAAATGTTCAACGAAAACGCCGAACCTCATCATAAAGATGTGCGGCTGAGCGATCTGGAACGTCGGCAACTTGCTCTTTGGATTGACTTGCTTGTTCCGTTCTGCGGTTCGTATCTCGAAGCCAATACCTGGAACGAAAACCAAAAAGCGGAATTTGATTATTATCTGACAAAACGTACCCGAATGGCTGAAATCGAACACGAAAACATCATGAAATTGGTCTCATTTTGTAGCGGCAAATCATCGGAACTTCCTGCTCCTGAACATTTTACCCGGTTTGAATCGGGCGGACTGAATTTCAAGAAACAATTTATGGAGCAATGGTTCGCGTCACGGAAAAATTTACCGATTATCGGAAAACGAAGCGGTGCCGACAATGTGTACCGAAATCTTGCGTTGAATCCGAACGATGTTCAGGGCGAGGCGGTTTCATTTCCTCACGCGTTGTCGAACAGTGAATATGCGGGGCTTGATTATTTTGCGGCGAAAAATATTTTGGACGGACGGTGTGAGAATCGGGGACACGGCAATCAGTTTCCGTCTTGGGGACCGAACAAGCGAACCGATCTTTATGTAACGGTGGAGTTGGGTCGTCCGGTTGAGATTGACAAGGTGGTTGTTTGGCTTCGCGCGGATTTTCCGCATGACACTGTTTGGAAAACGGGAACCTTGAAATTTTCCGACGGCACCCATCTCGATTTTTCGTTTGAAAAAACTGCGGAACCGCAAACGATTTCGTTTCCGAAACGCACGGTAACTTCGTTGACGTTCACGAATCTGCAACAGGATTTCCCACTCGGTTGGGCTGGCTTTACCGAAGTCGAAATCTGGGGAAAAGATATTCCGTAACAGCCATTCTGAAAATAACTGCCGGAGTAACTGTCTATTTTCAATGAAGTCTTTTCAATTGGAACGATAAAGTAATGCATCATGTCGTCGCTGCGCGACTGGGGAAAAACAAAAATGAATCTGCAACGGATATCTCAAAATAAAATAGACAGTTATATATAGGACTCCCTTTCAGTGTGTTATTGAAACCTACATTTGTTATTGTTTCCTGCTGTTATGTTACAATCACTTGCTCAAGTTTATGATACGTAAACGAGATGTACTCTATTTAACCCCATCGGGGGCATTTCATTATTTTTCTTCCATTCAGATACAAATGATTGGGGTTCTTGAAAAGTTGTGTCTTCAATGTAGAATATCGAAGTGAATGAGCGGCAGGACTTTGACAACAACATCTTGATTGATTCATTGTTTTCCGCTCGAACTATCATCATCAATAATCTTGTTTAGGAACCCAATACCATGACGCTTTCGATGACCCCGTCAGAAAAAAAAGCAATTGATACCATTCGAACGCTCTCAATGGAAGCCGTGCAACAAGCAAATAGCGGGCATCCGGGAACTCCAATGGCTCTTGCTCCGCTTGGCTATCTTCTTTTTAACGAAGTTCTTAAATTCGATCCCGCTAATCCTGCTTGGTTGGGACGAGATCGTTTTGTTCTTTCGGTTGGTCACGCTTCCATGTTGATTTATTCGTTGCTCCATCTTGCCGGAGTGAAGCAACTTGATGCCCACCATCAACCAACCACCGAACCAGCCGTTTCTTTGGACGACATCAAAAATTTCCGGCAACTTAACAGCCGTTGCGCCGGTCATCCCGAATATGGTCACGTTTCCGGTGTCGAAGTCACAACAGGACCGCTGGGTGCCGGTGTGGCAACCAGTGTTGGTATGGCAATTGCCGCAAAATGGTTTGCCGGACGATACAATAGTTCGGCACATAAATTGTTTGATTCCAATGTTTTTGCCATCTGCGGCGATGGCGATATGATGGAAGGTGTTACCGCAGAAGCGGCGTCGCTTGCCGGGCATCTCAAACTCTCAAACCTTTGCTGGTTTTACGACGACAACAAAATCACCATCGAAGGAAGTACCAACTTGGCATTCACCGAAAATGTCGGCAAACGATTCGAGGCTTATGGTTGGAATGTGTTGCAGGTTGATGATGTGAATGATTTACCCGCCTTGCGGCAAGCGGTTGAAACGTTCCGAAAAACAGAAAATAAACCGACATTGGTGATTGTGAAAAGCCAAATCGGTTTTGGTTCTCCCAAGTTAGCAGGTTCTCATGAAGCCCACGGTGCTCCGCTTGGCGAGGAGGAAGTGAAAGCAACGAAAAAAGTGTATGGATTTGATCCTGAGAAAAAATTTGCGGTCGAACCGGAGGTGTATCAAACGTTTGCCGACGGAATCGGGCAACGAGGAATGGCGTTACGAACCGAATGGGACAAGCAATTCGATGAATACCGTCAGCAATTTGCAGAGCAAGCCGGAGAACTTGCCAAAATTACCGCAGGCGAACTTCCAGACGACTGGGACGCAGAGATGAAACCTTTTTCGACTGACCCGAAGGGAATTGCGAGTCGTGTGTCGTCGGGGAAAATTCTTAATCAGTTGGCGAGCAAGTTACCGTGGATGCTTGGCGGTTCGGCAGACTTGGCTCCGTCGAATAAATCCAACCTGACGTTTCTCGGTGCCGGTGAATTTAGTGCGGAAACTCCCGCTGGACGTAATTTTCATTACGGTATTCGGGAACACGCAATGGGTGCTGTTACCAATGGTCTCACCTTGTCCGGTCTTCGGGCTTATTGCGCCACGTTTTTTGTTTTTGCGGACTATCTCCGTCCGGCAATCCGGCTCAGTGCGTTGATGAAAATTCCGGCAATGTATCTTTTCACACATGATTCCATTGGAGTCGGCGAAGACGGACCAACTCATCAACCGGTTGAACATTTGGCGTCGCTTCGGGCAATTCCGAATGTTGCGGTGTTCCGTCCGGCGGACGCCAACGAAGTGAGCGAGTCGTACAAAGCGGCAATCCGGCTGAAAGAAACGCCCTCCGTTCTGGTTTTCACGCGGCAAAATCTGCCAACTATTGACCGAACAAAATTTGGTTCCGCCGAAGGAACTGCCAAAGGGGCTTATATTCTTGCCAAAGAAACAGGGGCGTCCGTTCCTGAAATCATTTTGTTGGCAACCGGCAGTGAAGTGGGGCTTTGCCTCGACGCTTGGGAAAAGCTAACCGCCGAAGGAATTAAAACACGAGTTGTGAGTCTTCCCTGTTTCGAATTATTTGAACGGCAACCGGTTGAATATCGCAACGAAATTTTACCGCCGTCAGTGAAAGCCCGTGTCGGTGTGGAACTCGGTATCGAACAAGGTTGGCGAAAATATCTTGGTGATAACGGTGTTTTTCTCGGCATGACCGGTTTCGGTGCCAGTGCGCCCGCCGAAGTGCTGATGAAACATTTCGGTTTCACTGCCGAAAATATTTACCGTCTCGCAAAACAGATACAAACCAAATAAAAAACAAAACGATATTTTACTCCAACTCCAGAACCGGTTGTTTATCGGGTTTGATGTTCCTTTTTGCGGACTTGACAACAGGTTCCAACAACGGCAGGTTAATGCGTTCGCCATCCAGCAATTGTTGAATCGTTACGATTTGTAATCGCGGTATTTTACGTGACAGTTTCAGACCCGGCGGATCTGGAATGTTTCCCAATGATGCCGCTTCTTCTCTCATCGGTCTTGTCGGTTCCTCAAGCGTCAACAAAACGCCCGCAACCGCTTTTTCCCGATTCATCACACTGCGTAAATCGCGGATGTCTTTAACTGTTACACCGCCCGACTTCACAGAAAACAATGCCGTACCGCCAAGAATATAAGCAACACCGTCAATTCCTTTATCCGCACCTTTCTTGTCATTAATTTTTGCCTGATTATCCGTGTAAGTCAAAATCGCCCACTTTTCAAATTCTTTTCGTAACCGGTCATCCTGTTTGTGCGCCAACGCCTTTGCCGATTCAATATCGCTCGGAATACCGGACAGTTCAATATCGTCCATCATCTCCTCGCCGTATCGATCAGATAATCGTTTCAGAATCAGCGAGATTGCCTGATACGTTATATCCATTCCGATCCACTGCCGGTTCAACGATTGGGCGGCATCAACTGTTGTTCCGCAACCGCAAAACGCATCCAATACCACTTCCCCTTCATTGCTGGAAACCTTGATAATCCGTTCCAATAACGCAAGCGGTTTTTGTGTCGGATAACCGAGACGTTCTTTGGCTGACGGGGCTAT
>JAISQH010000610.1 GCA_031274385.1 Planctomycetaceae bacterium
GTTACAGAAAAAAGCCCGCCTAAAACAGCATCTATCCATGAAATTGCCGGAACCGTTTTCTTATTTGATGAACCGATATTCGGTTTGTTTGAGAGTTTTTTCATTGTTCCGTCATTTTCAATGTTTGAATTGATAAGATCAAGCGGATTTAAGGTAACTGTCTATTTTCAATTAAGTCTTTTAAATTGGAACGATAAAGTAATATTATTGATATTAGTCGCGCTAGCGACGTGATTATGCATAACCGGCGGTGTAGCGCAGCGCAACCGCCGGATCGCGTCCCTCCCCCACGACAAAGTCGCGCAGCGACGATATTATCGAGTCCAATCTCTTGCGTCCAATTCCATAAACTCATCTTTTTGATGATGTCGTCGCTGCGCGACTTGTTGGTTGTTGGGGCGATTGTCCGGCGGTTATGCATTATGTCGTCGCTGCGCGACTGTTGAAAAACAAAAATGAATCTGCAACGGATATCTCAAAACAAAAAAAGTAAGCTTATTGATGCATGATTGCAAAATAGACAGTTACGATTGAAGGACTGGATATGAATTGAACCGCCATTCATGTACATTTTATCACGAAGCCGCGAAGAAATACAAAGAAAACTGTTGCGATATTACGGTTCACTTCGCAGCATGTCGAGAAATTCAGGTTCGTACACAATACGGACGCCGAGTTTTTCCGCTTTGGCAAGTTTGTTGCCGGGTTCCGCGCCGACAAGAACAAAGGATGTTTTCGACGAAACACTCGACGAAGCACGACCGCCGTGTTTTTCGATCACGTTTTCAATTTCGTCACGCTTAAAATGTTTTAACGCTCCCGTAACAACAATCGTCATGCCTTGCAACGGAAAATGTTGCGCAACGGGTGAGGTATCGGATTCCGAATCGAATAATGTTTTCTCGTCGTTATTTTGACCGTTGCGGCGGGCGAGTTGGACGGTCAGATCGTCAATCATGGCGGATTCTGTTCGGAAAAAATGGAAAACACTCTTAGCAATAATTGTACCGATTTCATCAATGTTACTTAATTCCTCTTCCGTCGCGTTCCGAAGATTTTCAAGGGTTCCGAACTGTTTTGCCAAAATTCCCGCAATTCGGTTTCCGACATGCCGGATACTCAAAGCGTTCAGAAATTTCCCTAAATCACGGCTTTTGCTCTTTTCAATACCGTCCAATAAATTTTTGACAAGCAACGGAATTTCGTCCGGTTTTTTCGGTTTCGCCTTCATTCGTTCGAGATTTTTGGAACGAATTGATTCCCAAGTCAACCGATAAAGATCACCAAAATTTTTGACAAGCCCCGCATCAACCAACTGATCAATCAATTCTTTACCGAGACCTTCAATATCCATCGCGTTACGACCGGCAAAATATCGCAGTCTTTCCTTGATTTGAGCGGGACATTCCAAATTATTGCAACGAATATAAACGCCGCCGTCATCTTTCGACAACACGCTGCCGCAGACAGGACACGTTCTTGGAAATTTGAACGGAGCGAGTTCTTCCTTGCGGCAATGTTTTTCGACACGCACAACATGCGGAATAATTTTACCCGCCTTCTCGACAACCACAACATCGCCAACACGAATATCTTTTCGTTCAATTTCTTCGGCGTTGTGCAAACTGGCGCGTGAAACGGTGGTTCCAGCCAGTTCGACCGGTGCCAATTCAGCAACCGGTGTTATCGTACCGGTTTTACCAACCTGAACACGAATTTCGCGAAGCGTTGTCGTTGCTTCATATTTTTCGACTTTGTACGCAATAATCCAACGCGGCGATTTTGCGGTGGAGCCAATTTGGTTACGTAAATCAAACCGGTCAAGTTTCAAAACAAGACCGTCAATCTCGAAATCAAGTTCCGACAGAAAATGATCCTCCGTTCCATACAACGATTCACAATAATCGACCGCATCAGAAAAGGAATTGAACCGCCGAACATGCGGTGTTGCGGAAATACCGTAAGATTCCAATTCTTTCAAAAAATCGAAATGGCTGTCCGCTTTTAATCCGTCACAAAAACCGATACTGTGCGCAAAAAACCGGAGCCGGCGTTCCGCACAGATTTTCGGATCAAGTAATCGTACACTACCAGCCGTCACATTGCGCGTGTTGGCATACGTTGTCTGCCCGGCAGCCTGCTGGCGTTGGTTCAACAAGACAAGATCGGAATTACGCATATAAATTTCGCCGCGAATCTCAATTTGTTTCGGCGGTTTTTTCGTTGTGAGCCGTAACGGAATATCATGCAATGTCCGAACATTATGCGTAATATCGTCACCAAAAATACCGTTTCCCCGCGTCAATCCCTGAACAAGAACACCGTCCTCGTAAATCAGTGAAGCGGCAACACCGTCAATTTTTAACTCAACAACCCAAGCCGGTTCTTGTATTTCCTTATGATTGGGGGAGTTACCGAGCAATTTTGTGACACGATTGCCGAATTCACGAAGTTCGCCGATATTGTACGTATTTTCAATCGACAGCATCGGAACACGATGAGGAACCGTTACAAGTCCTTCTATCGGTTCACCGCCGAT
>JAISQH010000644.1 GCA_031274385.1 Planctomycetaceae bacterium
TTCATGTTATAAAAAATATACAAATCATGTTATAAAAAAATTTGTTCCATTTTTTTCGTGAAATTTCGTGTTTTTCGTGGTAGAATCCTCGTTTTTCATTTTTAAAATCCTCTAAAATGGAAAAACGCCACAATGAAATTGATAACCGGATATGATAAAGATGCTCGTTTGATTCTTTGCGTCTTTGCGCGCAAACATGAAAAACAAAATAGACAATTACCAAAAAATATGGTGAATCGTCATCATTCTTTTTACGGCGCATCGATTTCGTACGAATAATCGCCGCTGCCGAATTTTTTGTTGTTGTAATAAACATGCGTATTAACCGGCACGGAAAATTTTAGTTCGATTTTCGTACCGTTGCGTTTCCAATGAACGGAAATCAAACCGTAAGGCGAATCGTGTTCCGCTTTCACCCAATCGAGACCGGCAGGATATTCCGGTTTGATTTCTGTACACTTGAAAGCAACGGTTAGATACTTTGCTAAGTTTTCGTAATCTTCGAATTGTTCATCTGATACCGTTGGGTAGTTTTTAATACCGCCAAGCGTTTGATAAAACCACGTTGAAATATCGCCGAACATAATATGGTTACGCGAAGCCCCATCGCCCCAATCTTCCCACAATGTTGTTGCGCCGCGTTCAAACCAACTACCGTAACTCGGATAATCTTTTTGGTTCAGAATTTTCATTGCTAAATCGGTTCGACCGTAACGCGAAAGAACATGGAACAACGATTTGGCACCTAAAATTCCAACATCGAGATGATTGTCCGCTTTGCCAACCGCTTCAATAAGTTTTTGAAACGCAAATTTAGTCGGTTCCTTTTGATCATCGGAAAGAAAACCTGAAAATGTCGGAGGATCAATAACAAGAGAATAATAGAGCGGAAAACTTTGGGCAGTCTGTGAACCGTTGGCGATGGTTCCATCTCTCTTAAAAAATTCCTTGAGATAATTGTCGCGAATTCTTTCGGCTAAAAGACTATATTTTTCCTCATCTTCTTTTTGACCGAGAATTTCCGCAGCCGATGCAACAAGACTCGCATCAATAAAATAATAAACGCTTGACGTAACAACCGCATCGGTTTTCGTTTTCGCGGGGCACCAATCACTCAAACCGTGATCAACCAAACCGTTTGGTTTTGCCCGGCTTGTCAGATAATCGACGTATTTTTTCATGGCGGGATAGGCTGTTTCAAGAATCCGTTTATCGCCTTTATATTTGTACAACTCAAAAGGAATCAGAATAATCGCCGAATCCCACGCCGGACCGTTGCCCCACGCGTAACCCCAACCACTCGTCGGAACAATACCGGGCAAATTACCATTCGCTTGTTGTTCGTCGAGCAAATCGTTGATCCATTTTTCGTAACACGCGGTATTGTCCCAATTATATTGAGCCTGTTCGACCGCAAGTTGCGCGTCGCCTGTCCAGCCGTTTTTCTCACGATGCGGACAATCCGTCGGAACTCCGTTGACAAAATTGGAACGATAAGACCACAATGTCGCCTTTTGAATTTTGTTAAACAACTCATTCGAACATTCAAATTTGCCCGCCGAACGAAAATCATTATTCACTGCACAAACGGTTACAGTTTCAGAAGTCGGTGCTTTGTTCAAGCCGGTGATTTCAACATATTGAAAGCCGTGATACATAAATCGCGGTTCGTAAATTTCATTTTGTCCCGATAAACAACGGTATTGATCGACTTGGAACATCGCGTCAAGTCCGGGCATGAAAGGAACGTGATGACGATAATGTTCGTTTATTGGTCTCATTTCAATGTTGCCGTCGGATTTGATCCGTTCGCCGTAACGAATTTGAATGATTGAACCAGCCTTTTGCCCGTCAATTTTCAGCCGAATCCAACCCGCCATATTTTGTCCTGTATCAATAACATAAACACCGATTTTCGGTTCGGAAATTTTCACCGGCTTCAATTCTTCAGTAACCACACTTGGCGGAATCGCTTCGGCAACAAGTTTCCCTTTCGGTGCGGTAACAACAATTGCCTTGCCAATGATTTTATCTTCGGCAATTTTTGTTGCGGTTTCGCCTTGCCGGATGCAGTCAAAAATAATCTGACTGTCAAGTTGATCCCACGTTTCGTCGCTGGCAACGAGTTGCTTTGTGCCGTCGCTGTACACAATTTCGAGTTGCGCAATCATTCGGCAAAAATCACGCCACGGCGCGTTGTCAAAATTCCAAACAGCAACACTCCGCACATCGTACCAACCATGTCCCAACAACACTTTGAGGCGGTTTTCACCGGATTTCAACAAATCCGTCAAATCGTAAGTCGAATACAAAACACGTTTATCGTAACGTGTTTGAGCCGGATCAAGAACCTTTTTGTCGATTTTCGTACCGTTTAGCGACGCTTCGTAAAAACCGAGTCCCGTAATGTGCAATGTTGCCGATTTGACCTTCTTCTCAATACGAAACGTTTTGGCGAATGCCGGACTTTGTGTTTCAAATCGGCGTTCGATTTTTCCCCAAGGTTCACAATCAACAGAACCAACTTCGGTTGCGGAATGCCATTTTTCGTTTGTGAAATTCGGGTCGCTGTTCCAACCGTCAGCCGGTTCGGAAAATGATTGCCATTTTGAATCGGTTACGAGATTGTTCAAGCGGAGAAGCAATCCGGTTGCTCCTTGACTTTTATTGGTGACTTCAACTCCGATGACATTCTTTCCGGCGTTGAGATTTTTTGTCACGTCAATAAACCGCATCCATTTCCAGTCATTGAAATGTCCCCAAGTTTGAGTTACGTTTTTGCCGTTGATAAAAACTTTGTATTCATCGTCAGCGGTGATTGCAAGAATTGCGTTGTCTTGCGGTTGGTAATCAAATATTGTGCGAAAAAAAGTTTTGCCGCGCGGCGCGACACTCAAATCAGTGGCGTTGCCGCACCAAATCCATTTTGCTTCGCCCAACTCATAATTCGCACGGAATTTTTCTTCGGAAGCAATCCATTTGGCTTTCCAATCTTCGGAACGCATCACGCCCATAATCCAAGACGACGGAGAACTCCATGCGTTGCTTGATGCGTTTTCTGTTGCATTGCCTGATATTTTGTACCAGACCTGAACTTTCCAATAACAACGTTGCGATGTTTGTAACAGTTTTCCGGCGTACTCAATATTCAACGATTGATCCGTTACGATTTTGCCGGAATTCCACAAGTCGCCCTTATTGTCCGCCAAAATTTCCGGCGATGAGGCAACGAGAATTTGATACGCTATTTGAACGACATTTTTCAACGTTTTGTCTGTTGCCTTCGATTTCCAAGAGAGTCGCGGCGACGGCGTGTCAATACCAACCGGTGCCGTCATGTACTCAACCGTTAAATCATACGGCTCAACTTGGGCAAAAAGGAACGCAGAATAAAAGTAGCACAAAATCAACGGTAAAAAAATTTGTTTCATTTTAAACTCCAAAAACGGAATGTTATACTTTCGGCAGTCACACGATTGATGTTTTGGCAAA
>JAISQH010000655.1 GCA_031274385.1 Planctomycetaceae bacterium
CAACTGACCAATCAAAACTTCCAAACGCCCCAATGTAACCGTCCGGTCGGTTGTCCTGAGGAACATCAACAACATCAACCCCAATTTCAGATGCCAACGCATAAACTTCACGCGGTGAAACGCCCTGAGACACAGTCGGGTCGGCTGCCGCAAAAACTCCTTTTAACGTAACCGGTCCGAATGAAAAATGACCAATCTCTTCAGGAAGAAATGTTCGGGAAAAACGAAATTCCCAATAAGTTGTTTCTTTGCCGCTTGAATCCTGACGTTGAATTTTCGTCGGTTTGGGAGAAAACTGAAGCGGCGTTCGCCGGAACATTCCCCCAAACGAAAGCGGCGAACGGAACAAATCATCGTCAAAACCAAAACCGTCCGTACTATAATCGTTGATCGCAAAACCGGACTGCGGCTTTCGAACATTCAGACCGGTAAGCCATTCGTTAAATTTTCGCTGCGGAATCATTCCTTTGGGAAGTGCCGTATCGTCGTTCGCCCAAGGAATCGTTAGTTTGGGAGGATCACGCAAAACCTGAAGCGGATTCGTCGATTGTCCCGAATCAATCTTTTCCGGCAAACCTTTGACCTGAACAACCAATGTCACCGTCAACGACTGAAACGGATAAAGCAGGGTTTTGTCTGTTTCAATTTTCATCAGGACAAGGTCTTGATCATTCGGCGGTCGAACCGTCACTGAAATTGCCCCGCCGGACGGAATCTCCCGAAGTGTCCGCCCGCCAACCTCCACCGAATTCAACACCAGTTTTTGACCGTTGACTAAAACATTCGGTTCGGGAATCAGAAACGAACCGCTTCGTTTAGGCGTCAAAACATAAGCAAACCGGATTCGTGTTATGGTTGTTTCCGTACGTAAACCATTGATAATTTGAATGGATCGTTGGTTTGACGGTTGCTTGGGAAGCGGCTGAACATTGAAATCGACAAGAGCCGAAACATCCGGCGCAACAGAATCATCTATCGGCTGCGTGTCAAAAAGTGTTACCCAATAAAGAATTGATTCGCCTTCATAAATAGTTGTCCGGTCCAGCCCCACAACCATCTGAGGAACAGCCTGAAGCGGCGAAACAAACAATGAAGTAAATGAAGTAAATAAAGTAAAAGTAATAAAAAAAGAACAAAATCTCATCATTTTTGTAGTCGGTTAATAGTAACGGTCTATTTAATTTTGTTGATTCTAGTTCCGGCAGTCACACGTTGATGTTTGGGTCAATTATTTTGGTCAATTATTTTGGTCAATTGTTTTAATTCATAGTTCATCGTTCAACCGAACACGTTGAAACCAATACTAATTTTCTTTGCGTCTTTGCGCGCAAACTTGAAAAAACCTCAAACATTTTCAATCTTTGCTCAGATCAATTGGTTGGAAATGGGCGGGAACATTGTCGAGGGAGTGATAAAGTTCGGCGATTTCGAGGAGGCGTTTTTTTTTGATGGAGTTTTTGGGATCGTCCGGTTCGAATCGCCCCCAAAGAATTTCTGTTTCCGAATTGGTTTGAAGACGGCAAAGGATTCGATGACCGGTTGGGGTGGCTTCATGGGACGGAATGATTTTGACCAGACCTAATTGACGTGACACATCACCAAGTAAACCGGCGAGTTGAGCGGCGGCATGAACCAACGGATCACCCCAGAGCGTCCCGACCACGCCAAGCGGCATGGAACGAATACCGACAATTCGCGGATAATTTTCTTTTTGCTCCGGCGCAACACGAATAAAATAATCCGTCGGTAACAAAATGCCGTTCCGGTCAACAGGATAAAGACCTTGCGATGCGATTTCGACCAGTGCCGCCGGAACACGATAAACTAATTGCACTTCAGCACCGGAAGGATAACGGGTCTGTACTTGCCGGACTTCTTCAACCCAAGGGGATGCCGAAAACGCTTGCGAAAGTTTTTGGGGCAATGAGGCATCAAAAAGGGTCGCGTCCAAGCCTGAACTTTGCAGAATCTCCGCAACAAAATGTTCGGGAACCCAAGGCGGCGGAACCGTAATCAAAATCCGGTCAGCAGATAATTGATACTCCGGACGGCGAACAATCTGATCCTTGACAAAAAACCAACCGGTCAAACCGAAACCGGTTAAAAACAGCACAACAAGAGTCGTGCCGAAAAACAACTTGTGCCGATCATTCAATTTCATTGTTAGTAGCCAGTGGTCAGTAATCAGTAGCCAGTAGTCAGTAGCCGGTGTTAGTTGCCGGTAGTTTTGAAAAAAAATGGGGAGGATTTATGCGGTTTGAATTTCTTGAGGGATTGTTTTTGGGGCAAACAGGGAGAGGAACTCTTCGGCTTTGCGAACTCCGATCATGATTTCATCCTGTGAAGGTTGGAATTTTGCGAATTTGACCATATCTGACGATTCCAGAAAAAGCCGGAGACGGTCACGCAATTCTGTTGGTAATGCCACGCGGCGTTCCCATTGTTGTGTTATTTCGTGTAAAAATTCTTCTGTTGTCAATTCCGGTGCGCGAATATCTGTTTGTTGTTCAATGTACCAGCGGACAATACCGGTGAGTTCGATGAAAAAAGTTTTAACATCCGTTTCGTGCAACCGGCTCTCAATCAACAAGGTCAGTCGGCGCAACGCAATTTCCTGCGGAGTCAGATTTGATTCCGGCAAAAGCGTTTCCGGTTGACGGCGGAACCGAAAGAAAAAATACAACACAAAACCGGTTACAAGCACAAAGAAAAAAACAATCCAAAGGAGAGTTTTTAACGAAATCGATTGAATATCGAAAAGTTCCGATGTGGTGGAGATTTGATCGAGTGAGGCGGATTCCGGTGTGACGGCGGATTTGATTTCCAATTCGGCAGCCGGAACCGTTATCGAATAAGATTTTTCACGCAGTCCTTCTCGTTGATCAACATAATAAATAGGAGTTGCCCAAATTGGTGTGATTCCGCTTTGTCTGGGAACGGTTTTGAGAACGAGTTGTTTGGTTTCACGGTTTGAGGTCATTCTGACGGTGCGTTCGGTTTTTTGCACGATTTCAAGTTCTCCCAACACGGAATCGAATACCGGCATTTCGATTTGAAGTGTGGTATCGGCTTCGATTTCGAGGGTCAACGAGATCGTGTCGGAGAGTCGGGGTTCGGCGGGCGAGACGCTCCACGCCGCACGAATACGCCCGTCAGCCGATTCCGTTTCGACAAGCCAACGACCTTCCGCAGCCAATACTCCGGTCATCGGAATGATCATTATTATTAATAATAGCCATTTCATTGTTTGATCAGTGGGGAGTGGGAAGTGGGGAGTGAACAAAAGTAATCTATTGTCGGTAACAGTGAAAGGCTGGATATTACTCTCTGACTCCAATGGAGTCATCCTAAAATAGCCAGTGGTTTGCGGTACTCCGCAAACCGCTGGAACTTTTGAATCACTTTTGAATCACTGCCGAAAACATCAACATTGATAATAAAGTAATAATCGTTTTCTCATTTGTCAATCGGTCAACCGCTTGCGTCACTCCCCACTCCCCACTCCCCACTCCCCACTATCAACTCTCCCCCTTCTCCTCGCTTTTCTCTGTTTCGTCAAAGAGCGCATCGACGAACTCGTTGGGATCAAACAGGGCAAGATCGGCGGCGGATTCACCGACTCCGATAAATTTAACCGGCAATTGAACCTGTTTGCGAATCGCAATCACAACACCGCCTTTGGCAGTTCCATCCAGTTTTGCCAAAACAATTCCGCTGCATTGTACCGCTTCTGTAAAATATTTGGCTTGACTGATTCCGTTTTGTCCGGTTGTGGCGTCTAAAATCAGAATCACTTCGTGCGGAGCGTCGGGAATTTGTTTGTTTAAAACGCGGCGGATTTTTTCGAGTTCCTGCATCAGGTTTTTTTGGGTCTGGAGCCGCCCCGCCGTATCGACAATACAAATATCGGCGTTGATTTCCAATGCCTTCGCAACCGCTTTATGAGCAACACTTGCCGGATCGCTTCCCGATGCCCCGATCACTATTTCCGCTCCGAGCCGTTCCGCCCAGATGGTTAACTGTTCCACTGCTGCCGCTCGGAATGTGTCGGCGGCACCCAAAACAACTTTTTTGCCATCCGAAACAAACATCGAAGTCAATTTGGCAATTGTGGTCGTTTTTCCGCTGCCGTTCACGCCGCAAACCATGATAACGGTTGGATTTTTTTCGGCGTACCGAATGGGGGCGGCGGGTTGTGCCATGAGGGATTTGAGTTTTGTTTTCACGGTTTCCAGCACATCGTGCATCTCAACCACTCGTCCCCGATATTGAGTCCGAACTTCCGCCACGATCTCCTTTGCCGCCGCAACTCCCATATCCGTCTTAACAAACATCTCGAACATCTCATCCAAAAAGGAATCATCCACCAACCTGCCTTTCTGTTTGAAAAGATCGCGAATGTCCGTGTTCAATATCTGAACCGTTTTTGCCAACCCTTGCTTGATTCTGTCGAAAAAACCCATAATTTTAACCTGTTTATTTGAATTGGTTGTTTTGATTGGTTGTTTTGATTAGTTGTTTTGATTAGTTGTTTTGATTTATCTTAATGGAACCCGCCTTTTTCCTGTCAGTTCTCTTGACGGTGTTCAAAATTCCGATGTTGAAATATAGCCCATTTCCCGAAATTTGCAAGAGATTCAAATAGAATTGACTCGTTTGTTTTTTGCAGGATGAAAAATGTGTATTCATTAGACTTGTTCCATTACTGTTGTTACTGATTATTCCAGATTTGGGGGTGACAGCAGAGGTGATGATTTTTAATGCCACGAAGGGGCTTCATCTCATAGCGTCGGGCAACGCCCGATGGAGCCGATTGATAAGAATCCATTCGCGTCAACGCCGCAACGATATTGATGATTGGGGCGTTGCCCCGAAACGTGTTGGCGAATTGTTTCGTCGGGCGTTGCCCGACGCTAGGATATTTTGCCCTTTCAGGGCATTTTGATAAAATAAATCCACAATGGAAAGCCCCCCAAAATCTGGAATCAGCAGTGTTGTTATTGTCAACAGATTTTACAGATGATACCAGATTATACTTTCGGCAGTCACACGACTGATATTTTGGCAAATTATTTGGTAAATTGTTTTGGTATTGAACAAAATCAACTCCGAAGGAGTTTAATTTGGATAACCCCGTGCAAGCGGAGCGCAGCACGGGGTTATCCATCTCAAATTACCGGAACTCCGAAGGAGTTCAATTTTGATGTTTGTGGTTACTGTGACAAAATTAATCCCTTTTTATTGAACTCCTACGGAGTTCTCGTTTTGTTTGTACATTTACCCCGTGCTGCGCAGGCTTGCACGGGGTTATCCAGATTAAACTCCTACGGAGTTGTTTTTGTACAAACCGAACACATTATTAAAAGTTTTGCGAACTACGGGATGTTAATAATATCTTTACAAAAATAATTCACAAAAACATGATCTTTATGATTGCCGACAGTATAGTTTTTATGAAAATCTGTTAAATCTGTATAATCTGCTGACAAAACTAAAACCCTATTACACTCTTTTTCACGTTTTGGAACAAGCATATTGCCTAAACTGAGCGGATATTATAAAATCATTGTTCATTCACTTCCCTTACCAAAGGATAAATCTGCCCCAAACTTGAGGGCAAATCAATTTCGATTGGTTTTCCATTTTTATTTTCGTATTATGCCGATCCGTCTGGAATTAGCCCGAATAGTCATCACCGAAATCACCAACCAACATGCCCTGATTTTACGCGAAGTCAACGGCAATCGGGAATTACCGATTGTGATCGGCATTTTTGAAGAAACAATAATTGAACGCCGCGTAAAAAGGTTCGAACCGCCAAGACCACTCACTCACGATTTACTTTGCAATGCAATCGAAATACTTGGCGGGAAAATTCAGGATATTTTCATTCACCGATTTGAAGAGGAAACGTTTTTTGCCGTGTTGCGGGTTGTTCATGGCAACGAATTAATTGAAATCGACTGCCGCCCTTCCGACGCCATTGCGGTTGCGGTTTCGTTTGACCCGTTTTTGCCCATCCTGATTCAAGAAGATGTCCTCGATCAGGCAATCGCTTTATCAATTGAAAATTGATAATGGAAAATGGAAAATGGGGAGAAATTTTTACCTAAACAAATTTAGAATAACCTTTTTTTTATTAGACTTGTTTCCATTACTGTTGTTATTGTCAACAGATTTTACAGATGATACAGATTCGTTTTTTATTGAAATCTGTAAAATCTGTATAATCTGTTGACAAAACTAAAACCCCATTACACATTTCAGTTCTCAACGATCAATTTTCAATTATCAATTCTCAATTTTCAATTATCCCAAATGAGTACCGCATCCAATGAACCGACCAACACTCCGGTAGATCGGGAAAAACTTCAGCAATTATTTGCTCACGGTAACAAACAAATGTCGATTGCGAGTTACGACTACGCCAACGATATGTTTATCCAATGTGTTTTCGGTGATCCCGCAAACCCGATTTACTTCAAAACGTTTCTTGCCAATTTGAAGAAAAAATACGGCGACAAAAAGAAAAAAAGTCTTTTTTCTTCCATCATCGGTTCCGGGAAAAAAGCCGTCCATTCCAAAAAACCGGATCAGGTCTTCAAAGCATCCGTCGAACTGTTGAAATCCAATCCTTGGGATGTCAACGCCTTGCTTTCGGCGGGCGGAGCGTGTGAAGAGTTGGGACATCACGAAGTTGCCATCGAATATTACCGCGCCGCCGTTGATGCGGAACCGTTTCATCTTGACGCCAACCGTGTTTGCGCAGCGGCGTTGCGTGAAATCGCCGATTACGACGGGGCATTGGCGTGCGTTCACCGAATCCTTAAAACCAAACCGGGTGATCAGGACGCCGAAAAACTTCGTAAAGATTTGACGGTTGAAAAGACAATTCACAAGGGAAAATATGCAATGGGAGATTCCGCCCAAGCACGGGATGCCGCCGCAAAACCGGAAATTGCCGAAACCGAAGATGTGATGGGACGCCCCATGACTTATCTGGAGCAAGTCGAAAAACGAATCAAAAAAAATCCGAATGATATTGCCAATTATCTTGAACTGGCTCAGCATTTTTATCAGCAGGCTGATTATGAAAAATCAGAGCAATATTATCTCCAAGCCGTTCCGCTTTCCAATGATTCGCCGGATATGGCGGAACGGTTGCTTGATACGCAGAAACAGAAACTTCATGCCAAAGTTCTTGCGCTGAAAG
>JAISQH010000660.1 GCA_031274385.1 Planctomycetaceae bacterium
AAAAGAGCGTTGCCAAAATCAGTGAGAAAAAGAGCGGATAATGTCCCCACCAATATCGGGTGGATTCAAGAAAAATCTTATAATCGCCCGCAATAATCCAGTCACGGAAAACTCCTGAAAATGTCAAAGCAATAAATGGCAACGAAACCAGAATGAGCGGATTTCTTTTTACAAAATTGAAACGTTCTTGCCAATGACCGGAAAGAAACCAGAAAAGCAAAATCAAAACAGAAAAAGCATCCGCAACAGAAATTGAAATTACCGCAACAATAGGATAACCAACCGCCAACCGAATCGCCGCCCGATGGAAAAAATTTTGCCAATGCGGATTCTCGTCACCGTAAAGAAAAGTATTCATTTTGATTAAGTAGTTAGTAGCCAATAGCCGGTAGTCAGTAGCCGGTAGTCAGTTGTCAGTTATCGGTTATCGGTTGATTAAATTTTTCGTATTTTTTGAGCCAAGTCGGGAATAATTTCTTTATCTTCTCCGGCAATGTAATAACTTTCGCCGCCATCGGCAACTGTTCGGGCAAGAATCGTTTTCCAGGGGCGAAAATAATAACGCGGATCGCTTTTCGGCGGGGCTTCGTGAACATCCAGCCCTTCGAGCGGCAACACGTCAATCACCGAGGTTGTAAAATGGGCGATTTTTTCTCCGTTCCGGTGTTTGACATTCCGTGACATGGACAGTGCTTTCAGATAAACTTCGGGACCGATGGTTCGGCTGCCGAAATTGTAAAAACAACCGCCTTCCAAATTCATTATTCCCTGAGTGTAAATCAGAAAATCGATGTAAGAAGTTGCTCCGGCAGCCGCCCCGTCAAAACCGGGTAACTCCTGATAAACATCGCAACCCAATACAATATGAACTGTTGCCGGAATACCAAGTTTGTAAGCATTCCAAAGCAGACTGTTTTTCTTGTACGGAAAATCCTCCCGATCAATCATTCGCCCAACCGCTTCGCCAAAACCCATGCCGCAATGAAAACCGTCTTTGACGGCTTCGTTGAATTTTTCACCCGTTTCAGTCCAGAGTCCGAATTGTCCTTCGCCGACATACCGGACGAAATTCTCCATTGTTCCGCCAACCATTGCCAATTCAAAATCCTGAAAAGCAGCGGCTCCGTTCAAAGCATAATGAGTAACGTAACCTTCTTCCATGAGTTTGATGAGAGCCGGACTATTTCCATTGTGAATCACGGAGGCTCCCAACATCCAGAGAACAGTTCTTTTTTGCTCTTTGGCGTTGCGTACTCGGTTTGCCAAAATATCCAACGACGCATGGTTCAACCCAAGATTCCGCAATACCGGAGTCTCTGGATCAATCATTTGTTTCTGCGTGAAATCAGGAATCCGCTCGGAAATCGGTTTTAATAGCAAACGCGAACGATCAAACAAAGGAAATGGCATCAGAAATAATCAAAGGTTAAACAAGTAATTGGAACGTCAAATTGTTTGGACTGCTGAAGTTGAGAACAAACAAAGAACGATACCGATTTTCGGAAATCCGGTCAAGAGCAGTTCAACAAATCGTCCTCTTGAACAATTTTTCCAAAAAGACTATGCTTGATATAAGAAATATGTTCCAATTGTCTGAACAGGATTTTTGGGATTGATAAAATAATAGGATAGTCTGCCGGAAATAACGGTTCAATATTGAAAGACAGAGATTGAGAATAGTCCGTTATTCTCAACAGATTATCCTACCAATTTTATCAATCCGAAAAATCGTGTTCAGACAATTGGTGATTATAGTAAATTGTTCTGTCATTCCTAATCGAAATCTTCTTTATCTTTTTTCTTCCTGTAAAAACAAAATGGACATTGACTCAATGTTTGAGAATTGTTATCGTTTCTAAAATAATATGCCGACACGTCAACGCATTTTGATTACTTCTGGACCGACGCGAGAATATCTTGATCCGGTTCGTTTTTTGACGAACGGTTCGAGTGGGCGTATGGGAGCGGCTCTTGCCGAAACTGTTTTGGAACGCGGTGATATTCCTGTTATTGTCAGTGGACCGGTTGCGTTGGAATATCCTGACGGAGCCGAGATTTACCGGATTGAAACGACGGAACAGATGCTCGAATGTTGCCGGCAACTCTTTCCAAATTGTAACGGTATTATCGGTGCGGCGGCGCCTTGCGATTTCAGACCGGAACATTTTTCAGAACGGAAATTGTCGAAATCCGAAGGAAACGGCGATATTGTATTCCGATTTGTCGAAACGCCGGACGTTTTGGCAACACTCGGTCAAATGAAACAACCGGCTCAATGGATTGTCGGTTTCGCTTTGGAAACGGAAAACGGAAAAAATCACGCATTGGAAAAATTGAAACGGAAAAACTGTGACTTCATCATTCTGAACAGTCCCGACTCCATTAACAGCGAAACGGCAACACTTCAAATATTCAACGCTTCCGGCGAACTTTGTGTTGCTCTGAGCGGTTCAAAAAAAGTTATTGTTAGAAAAATTCTCACATTGATTGATCAACACCGAATGAACGTAATAAAATAATTTTCATTTTTCTGCTTTTCCGATACAAACGGTTCGAGGAACTGTTTCTTTTGTTTTTTCAAGTTTGCGCGCAAAGCCGCAACGTGACAGAGAAACTCATCGTTGGTTTCAATTTTCTTGGTCTCTTTGCGCGTACAAATTAAAAAGACGGTTCATTTTCTCTATCTCCTGTCTTCGCCGAATGTTATCACGTTTCCTGTCAAATTATTTTGTTAATTGGAATCAATCACCAAGAAATTCTGTAAAACTTCCTCAATAAAATACCTCTTGACAATTTGGTTTTTATACTGCATAATTGGATAAATTATTATCGATAATAAACTATTCAAATGAATAATGCGGTTGACTATGACAACAATTCCGACGAACCATGCCCGTCCCAAAATTGTCGTTTGTCTTGGAAGTTCTTGCTATTCAAGAGATAACGGCGAAGTTATCAATGTGATTGAAGAATACCTCCTGAAAAATGGTTATCGGGATAAAACTGATCGGATACCGCCTTTGCCGAACTTGTTCGGAATTTCGATGGCAAAAGTGTCTTATGCGGCGGGACAACTGCAAAATTCATTTCAAGAGAATTGTATCGACCCATTGAAGTGAATATGAGACTGTCCGCAAAAGGTGGTGGTTTGCCGCCGCCATCAAATATTCGCGGTATTGATCTTGTTACAGAAGGCGTCTTGACGTTAACCGATGTTGTACAAAGAATTGAAAAAGGGGACGCGCTGGCAGCACCACTGCCGTTAGCGTCACGAAAAATGGTGAAACTCTTTCGTAACAACGACGAAATTGAACTTGTCATCGGCGCAATCGGCAAAAGAAATGACAAGCGAGTCCGAATTAATTTTAATCGTTGCGTTTATTGTGTCAAATGTTTTCGTACACATTCGTGATGAAACGGATGCGAAAGTTGTGAATAGTAATTTGAAAACCGATACGTCCCAAAATAATTTAGCGGAGACGAAAAACGTTTTTTTGTCGCTGTTCCTATTTTTTTCGGACTTTTATGAAAGGAAGATTCCTATGAAAAAACGTACTTTATCAGAAACCTCAGTACCGAACGAAACGGTTGTTCAGGAGGAAGCGGTTCTGGTAACTGCAATTCCCATTGTCAACAGCCCGGAGTCGCTCAATGAGATGATGGAACGTGTTCGTAACGCGCAACGGATTTACGCAACGTACACTCAGGAAAAAGTGGACGAAATCTTTCGTGCTGCGGCTTTGGCGGCAGCGGCGAAACGGATTCCCCTTGCGAAGGCGGCTGTTGAAGAAACCCGCATGGGAATTGTTGAAGATAAAGTGATTAAAAATCATTTTGCGTCCGAATATATTTTCAACAAATTTCATGACGAAAAAACATGCGGCTTGATCGAACACGACACGGAGTTTGGTGTTCGTAAAATTGCGGAGCCGGTTGGAATTGTCGCGGGAGTGATTCCGACAACAAACCCGACTTCAACCGCAATTTTCAAGGCGTTGCTCGCACTGAAAACGCGCAACGGTATTGTGTTCTCACCGCATCCGCGTGCCAAAAAATGTACTGTTATGGCGGCGAAGTTGATTTTGGAGGCTGCGGTTGCCGCCGGTGCGCCGGAGGGGATTATTGGTTGGATTGACGAACCGACGGTGGAGTTGTCGCGGCAATTAATGTCACATCAATATATCAGCCTGATTCTTGCAACAGGAGGTCCCGGCATGGTGGTGGCGGCTTATTCGTCCGGTAAACCGGCGATTGGAGTCGGGGCGGGTAATACGCCGGCAATTATTGACGAAACCGCCGACATCAAAACCGCCGTCAATTCCATTCTTTTGAGTAAGACCTTCGATAACGGCGTGATTTGTGCTTCGGAACAATCGGTGGTGGTGGTCAAAGAGGTGTACAGCGAAGTCCGAGAAGAATTTTTGTTGCGCGGTGCGCACATCGTGAATGATGAAGAACGGGACAAACTCCGTAACTTAATCCTCAAAGACGGTAAAATCAACGGCGATATTGTTGGTCAATCGGCGTACAAAATTGCCAAAATGGCGGGATTTGAAGTTCCCGAAGCGACCAAGATTCTTGTCGGCGAAGTTGAAAAAATCGGCAGCGAAGAGCCGTTATCGTTTGAAAAGCTCTCACCGGTGCTTGCGATGTATTCGGCGGAACATTTTGAAAACGCGGTTGAAAAATCGACGGCGTTGATTCGTTTTGCCGGTATGGGTCATACGTCGGTGCTTTACACCAATCCGAACAATGCTGACCGGATTGAAACATTTGGCAAACGCGTAACAACCGGTCGTGTTCTCATCAATCAACCGTCCAGTCAGGGTGCAATCGGTGATTTGTACAATTTCCGTTTGGAACCGTCATTGACGCTTGGCTGCGGAAGTTGGGGAGGCAACAGCGTGAGCGAAAACGTTGGCGTCAAACATTTGATTAATGTAAAAACAATTACCGAACGCCGTGAAAACATGCTTTGGTTCCGTGTTCCGCCGAAGATTTTTTTCAAGAGCGATTGTTTGTCTATTGCTTTGGAAGAACTTCGCGGGCGCAAACGGGCGTTTATTGTTACGGATGGTCCGTTGTTCAATCTTGGTATCCCGGACAAAGTTGCCAACACGTTGGAACACATCGGGATTGAGCCGGAAACTTTTTTTGAGGTTTTGCCTGATCCTGATTTGACCACGATTCGCAAGGGCGTTGATCGAATGAAATCGTTTCAGCCTGACGTGATTCTTGCTGTCGGCGGCGGCAGTCCGATGGATGCGGCAAAGATCATGTGGTTACTTTATGAACACCCGGAGGTTCGTTTTCAAGACTTGGCGTTACGGTTTATGGACATTGAAAAACGGGTCTTTAAGTTTCCGAAACTCGGTCTCAAAGCCTTATTTGTTGCGATTCCGACAACATCGGGAACCGGCAGCGAAGTAACGCCATTCGCGGTTGTTACAGATGACAGCACGGGTCAAAAATATCCGATTGCCGATTACGAATTAACGCCGAACATTGCCATTGTTGATCCGGCGTTGGTGTTGACGATGCCGAAAAAACTGACTGCCTATTCGGGGATTGACGCATTGGTTCATGCGTTGGAGGCGATTGTTTCTGTTGCAGCAACGGATTATTCGAACGCTTTGGCGTTGGAATCGGCGCGTATTTTGTTAAAATATCTCCCGTCGGCGTACGAAAATGGTCAGAATGATGTTAAGGCGCGGGAAAAAGTACACAATGCGGCAACGATGGCGGGAATGGCGTTTGCCAATGCGTTTCTTGGTTTATGTCATTCGATGGCACATAAATTGGGAGCGGAGTACCATTTACCGCACGGTTTAGCGAATGCGTTGTTGATTGAGCAGGTGATTCGATTTAACGCAACAGAAGCACCACGTAAACAGGCGGCGTTTCCGCAGTACGGTTATCCTGATGCGACGGCGCGGTATGCTCGGATGGCGCGGTACATGGGTCTCAATGCCGGTCGCGGCGACGCTTCCAACGAGGTCATGATGGAACGTCTGATTGAGGCGTTCCGGGAACTCAGTGACAAGTTGGAGATTCCCCATTCGATCAAGGAGGCGGGAGTGGACGAAAAGAAATTTTTCGCCCACCTCGACGAACTGGCAGAAGAAGCGTTCGACGACCAATGTACCGGAACAAATCCGCGTTATCCGCTGATTTCGGAAATCAAAATACTGTACACAAACGCCTACTACGGACGCTGAAAACCGCGCAACAAAAATTTTATCAGAGCCGCAAATTCGGAGCCGCACAAAGTTAGCGGTAACTGTCTCTTTTGTTTTTTAATGTTTCGCACAAAGGCGCAAAGAACACGAAGGTTTTAATTGAAAATTGAAAATGGACAATTGAAAATTGTTCCATTATTGTCAACAGATGACGCAGATTGAACAGATTTTTATAAAAAACGAATCTGTTCAATCTGTAAAATCTGTTGACAAAACTAAAATATCATCCTTGTGTTCTTCGTGCCTTCGTGCGCAAACTTGAAAAACAAAATAGACAGTTACAAACCAACGTGTCGCGATTTCGCAAAAAACAACCAAGATTTTATAGATGAATAACAGCGGCGACATCGCGTCCCGGTTGGAGTAGCCAGGAACGTCCGCTGGGGCGGTTTTCGACTTCGATGAAGACTTCGAACCAATCACCGGCTTCCACTTTCGGATGCGCAAAAACAACCTTGCCTGGAAACTCTTCAGTACGCCCGTTGACCATTGGCATTGAAACCGTTACGTTTTTGCCGTCAACCATGTCCGGCGTGTAATACTTGGCACTCACCTTGCAACGGGCACGAAGCGTGTTGAGTTGCATGATTTCCAGCACCGGATCGCCCTCCCGCAGCCATTCACCCTCCGCTTTGTCAATCCTGACAATCATGCCGTCAATCGGAGCAATCAACTTGCGAAGCTCAATAAGAACCTTCGTTTTGGTAACCTCTCTTTCACTAACGGTTACTTCTCTCGCTTTGATTTCTTCAAGCGTATATTTTTGCAACCGAAGATTTGCCTCCGCCTGTTGCAAGGCAAGGAGGGCTTTGTTGACTTCGATTTGTGCAATGGCTTTTTCGTGCAATTTATTTGTTTCTTTCAACATTTGAAGTTCGGCTTCGGCAACACGGTAACTCCAAGCGGCATATTCAACTTCAATTTTCTTTTCCCGCTCCGCAACCGCAACATCAAGTTTACATTGACTGATTTCAAGATTGCACTGTAATTCCCGATCATCAAAACTGCCGAGAACCTGGTCTTTGAAAACCTGCATTCCCTCAATAATCGGAATCAGAACCGGTTTGCCGTCGGATTCTGTTGCGATATTACCATCGGCGTTGCGTTGTTCGGTTTTGAGCGACACCAACACGGATTGATACGCCGCTGCCAGAATAACATGATTTCGCTTGGGAACTTCAAGGATTCCTGTCACACGAACCGAATTGGGATCACGTTGTTGTTGCGCAAACGGAGTCATTGTTTCCGATACAGCCGGAGCCGCAGTTGCCGGCGGTAACGTCTGGTGTTGCGCTAATTGCAACGGCGTTGGCGATACGGTTGCCGGCAACTCCGGCGGATACGACGCAATCTGCCGCTTCGGAGACGACGGCAACACCGGAATTTGTTCGGCAACATCAGCCCTTTCAATAGACGAAATCGCCGCAGGACGCGGTATCGCCGCAAGATGTTCTCCCGCCTCAGGTCCGGAAAACGGAAGGAGTGAAATCAAAATAAGTGTGTTGTACATTTTTATAACGTTTTGTTGTCCGCATCCTCATGCGGTAATTGTCTATTTTTATTTGCGCGCAAAGACGCAAAGAATCAAAACAAACAAGTTGGTTTGTAAAAGATTTTTATAACATGAAGTTATAAAAATCTTCCTTGAGTAAAATAAAAGTAACTGTCTATTTTGTTTTTAATGATTGATGTTTTGGTCAATTATTTTAGTCAATTGTTTTGGTATTGAATTAAAAACAACTCCGAAGGAGTTTCATTTGGATAACCCCGTGCAAGCGGAGCGCAGCACGGGGTAAATTTATCAATAAATCCCGAACTTAC
>JAISQH010000226.1 GCA_031274385.1 Planctomycetaceae bacterium
CAATGTAATTTCAGCGGTTTCCATGACGCTGCTGTAATCAATTTCGGCAAACGTAATCAGTGCCCCGACCGGAATGGCACTGCCGCAGTAGGCTCCTTCCTCCGAAATAGCGTACATGCTGTAAGCGGTCGGAAGGGTGCCGTCGCCAAAGTCAACCAAAAACGGAAGCATACTCACCGCAGCCAGTTTGCTCGTTTGAACTCCGATTTTGTTAAAATATTCCATCAACGGAATATCATTGATTTTTGTTACCAAATAGCCCAATGACTCGGTAACAACGGCATTTTGTTGCTGAATATTACGTGTGACAATGGCGGTGGTATAGAATCTGGGGTTAATGTCACCATGCAGAAACAACAAAACCATTTTACGAAGATGTTGTTCGTTATTTCGGAAAACGTAACTGGATTCGTATTTCAACGAGGTATCATTGGAAAGCGTACCGAAAACAGGGATTCCGCCGCTTAATTGATCCAATTTCTTGAGCATCCGGTCACCGCTTACATCCGTTGTAATCGGTCCCAACGCAAAAATAAGCGAAGGTTTAATACCGGGTTTTTCGGCATCCGCATAAACCTTTTCAATAGAATCTTCCGCATTTTCCGAAAAAATCGGTTCGGAAATCGCGGTTGTAAAGACGAGGTCGTCGCTGGTCAAAACGGTAAGACTCAACTGTTCCATTCCGCCGCTGTCGTTGACAGCACTGCCCATAACCGCACAACCAATCAGTTCAAAAGGAAGAGCGTTGCAAAGAGCGTTAATCGTTCCGTTTTCAACAAATTCAAAATAACACGCAATAATACCAATCGTATTTTTGAGCAATTTTTTATCTTTGAGCTGCGAGGTAATCTCTTCTACGGCAACATCCGGGTCATCAATCTCACTGGTGAACGTATTAAACATCGTAAACATCGAACTATTTTCCTTTTGATAAAATTTTGAAGTATTAAAAGTTTAGTCAATCTCAAACAGAAAACAATCTTATTCTAATCCATCATTGACTTTGGTGTCAAGCGTCATCTTTGGCGGCTCAGTCCATTTCAAAACAGGCAAGGTTGACCGCTTGTTTTTCAGTTTCGGAAGGATACAATCGTTGTTTGTGGGTTTTGACATGTTGTTTTTTCTACTTCCTAACTCTCTGTTTTCAATTTTTCAATTTTTAAACACAAGACAATGCTTGAAACATTTGCCAATTTGTATCCTCATCGGGATTATTTAATTGAAATTGTTTGTCCTGAATTTACTTCGGTATGTCCCAAGACAGGGCAACCGGATTTTGGGACGTTAACATTCCAATATATTCCTGATCTTCTCTGTGTTGAACTCAAAAGTTTGAAATTATATCTCCAACAATTTCGTAACGAAGGAATTTTTTACGAAAATGTGACGAATCGGATTCTGGACGATTTAGCGGTTCTGCTCCAACCACGTTGGATTAAACTCACCGCCTCCTTCACTCCGCGAGGCGGCATCACAACCTCCGTAATAGTCGAATGGAAAAAAACTTCATAACCGCATTCGTTTTCTCTTTACAAAAATCTGACAATAGCAAACAAGTCTATTGTTGTTTGTCAACAGATTTTACAGATGATACAGATTCGTTTTTTTATGAAAATCTGTTCAATCTGCATAATCTGTTGACAAAATCTCTCACTTCTTAACAAAAATCAGGCAATATGGAACAAGTCTAATGATTGAAATTACGTGCTGATTGTTTTTCGCAACAGATCAATTGCCCGTTTCACGTAAAGATCATCAATAATGTCCGGGTGTCCGACATACGGATAATTTTTCAGTACGAGAATGGACTCTTTCAAATCTGTTTTTCGTGCGTCAATAACGGCAACAAATGTATTTTCTGTTTGATTCCGGTCTGGTTGTCCCGATGGGTAGGCTCCGATCAAAAGCAAATAATCGACACTGAAAAGACGGCGACCGCGCCGAATCATTTCGTCAGGATCAATTGGTTGTTTGGGCGGCAGGACGATTCCTCCGGCGAAGCACTCCGGCGTTTCTTTGGAACCGGCAATCGCTTCCGCTAACAGTCCGCGAGTTCCAGCTTCAATCACCGCCAACGACTGACCGGTCTCATTCAACTTCCGGCAAACAACATCTTGTAACTGATCGTCGCCTTCCCCGAAAATCAGAGAACCAAGCGTTTTGTAAATCAGTGTTGCTGTTGGTTCCATGATTTTGAAACATTCCTCTTCCGTTGCGGCTTCAGAGGCAATTCGAAGCGTGATTGTTGCTCGATTGGCGGTGATACCGACTTTCGGCTCATGTTTTCGATTGACAATATCCGGGAGCATTGCTTCGATTTGACTTTCTCCCAAACCGAACGAATGAATCGTCCGAAACCGCAGAACCCGTTTTTGACCGGTTAATTGGTCAAGCATTTCCTGAATCGATTTTTGACCGCTATCCTGCCACATTTCCTTCATTTCCGCCGGAACTCCGGGATAAGCCATAATACGGCAAAAATCAAGCCGCCCCTTTTTGACCGGTTTTTTCCGTTGTATGGTCAAATCAATTCCCGGCGCGGTTCCGTGCGGGTTGCGGATCGGAACGGCTCCTTGCGGCTGAAATGCCTGAATTTCATTGGCATTCGGCATTTCCCGTCCGCGCCGTTGAAACATTTCCCGAATCAACCGCATGGATTCCTCGTTTTTTTCCAACGGCACACCGAAACATTCGGCAATCGCCTGCCGTGTCAAATCGTCTGCGGTAGGACCGAGACCTCCCGTCCAAATGATGAGATCGGTTCGCTCCGAAGCAATACGGAGAATATCAATCATCGCCTCCAAATCGTCACCAACTGTCGTGTGGTACAATGTCGTAATACCAAGCTCTGCCAGTTTTGTACTCAACCATTGAGAATTGGTATCAAGAATTTTCCCGCTTGTCAACTCATCACCGTTGGCAATAATTTCCGCTTGCATTATTTTCCCTACTGTTTTGTTTAAAAATGATAAATCGCTTTCAAAAAAACAAACCGCAAATCCCAAACCACAACCTCCCAATCACAACCCCCCAAATCACAAACCTTGTTTTTTCGGCAGTACAACGATTTCAATCCGATTGTTTCGGGTTCGTCCTTCTGAAGTGCTGTTATCGGCAACAGGGCGGCTTGAACCGAAGTTACTGGTTTTAATTCTTGCGGCGTTCCAACGGAGTGAACTAACAAAGTATTCCATCACAACCATTGTTTTAAGCGACGAAATATCATGTTTTTGTGTTGCGTTTGCCGGATCGATGTTCATCACTCCGTCAGTATGACCTTCAATTTCCAACAACGCCTCCGAATCATTCGCCCGAATTTCTCCGGCTATTTTTCGGAGTAATTCTTCCGCATCGGGATTTAGCCGCCAAGTTCCCGGTATGAAAAGAACCTGATCAATCACTTCAATCCGAAGCCGTTCTGCATCAGACGACACGGTTACTCCCGGATGATTGATCGTCGGAACCCTGAAAGATGTTTTTGGTACATTTTGAATATCTCGAACATCTTGAGTATTTTGAATAATGGGTTTTGAAACAGTTATTGGTTCTTTTTCCTGCCTGACATTTTTTTCGCGTTCTGCTAAGGTTTTTTCCAACTCGGCAATCCGGCGTTTCAAAACGTCAGTGTTTTCGGAATTTTCGGAATTTTTGGAAATTGTTTTCGATTCGGTGTGGGAGGGCAACAGTTCTTTTTTGACAATCCGATGTTCAGGAATGGTCGAAAAGGCGGTTGTTGCTTCGGAGCGAGGCTGGTTTTCCAACTCCAAAAATGTGGGCGGATGGTATGAAGTTGAAGGAACCGGCAACATTGGGGCTGGTGACTCCTGTTTTGCTAAGACTGGTTTTTCCGACACTGATTTTTCCAACACCGGTTGCGCCGAAGCCGGTTGAAGTACCGGCTGCGCTTTCGATGAATTTGAAAAATTCGGAGAATTTGAAGGATTGCGAGAATTGGGAGAAAAACTACGGCAACCGGTTACGAGGAAAAAAAATCCGATCACCAGCGTCAGCAAAGCGGCTTTGAATAGAATGAATCGCCAATTGTTCAAAAAACGAGACATGTTTCCGAGGGGGGAGGGGGAACGGGTCACGATCAATTGTCTGTTCATATATTACAACACAAATAGAACTCATGTCGGTTTTTTTTCTTCATTTCAACAAAATTCAGGTTAAAGTGAATCAGATTACAACGATTACAACAGCCCAACCGCTTACGCCTATTTCTTTCTGACTCCAACGGAGTCATTCTAAAATTTTCCTAGCGTTCCGTTTATGGAGTTTAAATTAGATAAGGTAGGTAGGCAACCTCTCTCCAAGACATTTGGTAAATAGCGTCGGCGACAGCCGACTTTGGTTTATCGAAAGAGATGGCGTTACGTAGTTCAAGTCGGCGAGTACGCCGACGCAGCCTTTCGGAGAAAGGCTGCCTACCTTGCCTGCTGGAAACTCCAAAAACGGAACGGAAACCACTAACAAATCATTCTTCACCGGAATTGTTCCCGTCAGAATTGTCTTTATCGGTTTCATTTTGGGGCGTTGCCGTTGTTTCGGCATTTTCTTCCGTTTCGGCTTGCTTTTTGTTGTCCAGCCAATAAAGATACGGCGGTTGTTGACCACTCAGAGTATCAACATATTGTTGACAACTCAAACGATGACGGATTGGCTGAGGTTTATTGTCCTGAATGGCGTCAAGCGTTTGAGGTTGGCGTTCGTGGAGACATTGGATCAAACCGGTATCATTCACCACGTAAATTCTGTCCGTTTCAAGATTAAAAAGGAAGCGGTCAAATTGCCGGGCATCAAAAGAATCAATCGGAACTCCCGTTTTGCGGTCTTGAATCACCAACCGCGATCGGCGATCTCGCGAATAAATCCGGTTTTTTGAAGCCGCAACAAATTGGCAAATGTCCGGCGTGTACCATTTTTCTTTGCCGGTGAACAAATCAAGAGCGTGGATTCCGCCGGTTGAAGTCGGACAATAAACATCGGTTCCGATAATGGCGATTTGTTCGATAATCGGACCGCGAGCGGCAAATTGCCACACCACTTCGCCCGCTTCTTTGATTGCAAAAACGTACCCTTCCTTATTACCGGTCACAGTAAAAGTCGGCACCTTCGAACCTTGCACCACCTGCGACTCTGAATCCTTGTCCTTTAACAACGTACACGGCGGCATACATTGATTGATCGTGGGGCGGGCGGTGAGTTCTTTGTTATCCAGCCACTCTTTTCGTGCAATCCGGTCAGAACCAAGATAATACGTCTGCGAAGACGAATCAACCATATATCGCAGTTCAAAGAGTTCTCTGGAAAGACTGCTGATTCCCGCGACAAAAAGAAAACCGCGATCCGTAATCCACGTAATTGATTCACGATGTTCCGTTACTCTGTGCCGTTTGTTATAAACAATGAGTTGCGTCGAAAGCAACGGCTTGACAAGAACATTCCCGAATGACAAATTCAACATCGGAATCCCGATGGCTTTTTGAAGAAAAATTTCCGGCTCTTTCTTTGGCGGTTCCGGTTCGGCAAGAATAGATTGTTTCACTTCAGCAAATTTTTGAACAAGATTCGCAAGAACCGGATCATCGCCTTCGGTTTCAGCATTTTTTTCTTGTTCTTTCGTTCCGTCTTCACCTGCAACCGGCGACGCCGTTGCACCGGGACCGCCTTCTTCTTCCATTTTCGGACCG
>JAISQH010000227.1 GCA_031274385.1 Planctomycetaceae bacterium
TTTCACGAAAAATTCAATTGATATTTTTGTAATATGAAGTGATAGAAAACTTCCTTGAGTAAAATAATGAATACCATCAAAAAAAGAACAAGTTAAAACTAACCTTGAATTTCTTTGCGCCTTTGCGCGCAATCTTGAAAAACAAAATAGACAAGTACGAAAAATCGTCGTCCAATTATACCTATTCGGAAAAAGATGATCTAACGGTTGATCGTGACGAAACATCTTGGTATCGATATGATGATAGTTGGTCAGGATATGGTACAAATTGGACAGAGGACAGTTCTTCCGAAAGCCATACGAATCTTGACCGTTCGGAAAAATATGATCGAAATATGAAATTGAGTTATGTTGTTGAAGACGGAGTTCGTTCGGACAAATCGTTTAATGAGACAGTAAATGGTCATGGTAACGTTAAAAAAACACATACATCGAAAGGCTCGCTTGATTACGAATATGAATATGTTTCGACTTCGACATGGGGTACTTTTTCTTCGAGGACGACTCGTGAAAATTCACAAACCGACGATAACCGTACAGATGAGGAAGAATACGATTTTAGCGCAAGCCGGTCTAGCAGAAACAATTCATTGCCAATTGATAATTCCATCAACATCAGTGCGAATGGACATCATCGTGTAACAGGTGAGAATTATCAACATAGTATTTCAACCAATTGGGGGTCTTATTACAACGAAAATGAAGAAACAACATCGCTCAATGATAATAAGCCGATCAATGACAACAACAATTATTCAACAGATTCGCCGGGTTTTGCCAATTACAAATCTGTTGTTGGTTCGATGGGCGGCGATCCCGGTACTTTCGGCGGCGGTATTCACGGTGATTACAACGGTTGTGGTACGGAAAGTCCTAATGGACCTTCCGGTGTCAAAATAAGTGTGCCGGAAATTACCTTCGGAAAACCCGGATATGGAAACTTTACGTTTGTTGATGTTAGTGAGTATTTGCCAAAGAAGGCACCAGCAACACCAGAACCCGCAGCACCAACGGAGCCTCCGGCTCCAACAACGACACCAGCGTCTCACTCTTCCGGCTGGCTTGACTATTTACAAGCAACATTGGATGTCGTTGGTTTTGTACCTGTTATTGGTTCAGTTGCTGATCTTATTAACGGTGGAATTCATCTTGCTCACGGTAACTACGTTGAAGCTGGTTTTAGTGTCATTGCCATTGTTCCTGTTTATGGTGATACTGTTGCTGGCGCACGAAAAGTTGCCAAAGCAGCTGATAAAGTCGGTGATATAATAAAAACTGGTAATAAAGCTGACGAAGCCGTTGACATAACAAAAAGAATTGTTAATAATGATCAGGCTGTTGTTAAAGACGTGATAATTGATGCGAAAAAATATCCTGAGTCAGCCCAGCATATTAAAGATTCAGGATTTGATAACTCTGTTGTGACAATAGATAGAAAACAAGCTTCTGTTAGAAGGCGAGAAGCATTAAAGGATAAAGAATCCTCATCGCATTTTGACAGAGATGAATCACCACCAGCGACTTTTAAAGAAGGATCACAAAGTGTAAGAAATATCTCTATCCATGACAATCGAGGTGCAGGTGCGAGTATAGGTAATCAAATCCGAAATCTTCCTGATGGTACAAAGGTAAGATTAAAAATCACAGTTCAATAATATCTATACAGGATTATAAAAATGTTCCTTGAAAAGTTAATTACTATTGGGACGGTTTTATCAAAAAATGAATTTTTAGGTTTTGATGTTTCCCATAAGGGGGACTTGGTTCGAAGTCTTAGTGATTTTTTGATGAAAGCCAATGGATTAGTGGTATTTGAATCATCACTTGTAGTACGTCCTGGTACTCTCGGTGAACATGTTGAAGATATACAGAGTTGGAACAGACCTATGTTATGGAAGTATATGTATAAGGATACACAACTATTTGATATCATTTTTTTTGCCGAGGATGCTTTTGGTAATCAATATGGAATCAACCAAGATTATATTTGTTTTTTTAATCTTGAAACCGGTTGTATTGACCATTTCTGTGATACTCTTGAGGAATGGGCTAAGATTCTGTTAGAAGATTATTTTTTCCATACCGGATATGGTATTATGCACCAATGGCAAGTCAGATTTGGTAAGATTACACTTGGCTATCGTTTATGTCCTAAACTTCCTGTTATTCTTGGAGGTGAAATGAATATTAATAATTTTCAATCTTCATCGCTGATAAAAAATATTGAATTTTTATCCTCAATAGCAACACAGATAAGAGACATACCAGATGGAGCACAAATTAAAATATGTATAGAAGAATAAACTATGTACGATAATGTCGAAACATTGATCTTATACGTTTTATTGATACTATGGTTATCTACAAATTTTGAAAAGTCCCAAAATTAACAAAACAATAATTTAACTCGGAAGTTTCCAGAAAACGTTCCAAAAACAAAACAAGTTATTGTTTCGCTAACAAAAAAAGGCGACAAAATTGTTCAGAAATTGTCTTTTTCGCATATAGCGATCGTAGATTGATCTTTGAAAATCAGATGATAGCTAAATGGCGACACGATTTTTGTGTTGTTATTTATACAATAACTCCATTTTCGGAGTGTACTTCCTGTGTCAAAATAAGTGTGCCGGAAATTACCTTCGGAAAACCCGGATATGGAAACTTTACGTTTGTTGATGTCAGTGAGTATTTGCCAAAGAAGGCACCAACAACACCAGAACCCGCAGCACCAAGTATTTCTGGTGTTGGAAATCCACTTCCGAGCGAAAGTGCGTGGTGGGCTGGAACAAAAGCCTTTTTCGGTTCACTTGGTAACTCGTTTTTTGATATGGGTAATCATTTAACGTTCGGAACTTTAGATTCAGAACGTTATCATGAACAGGTTCAGACACAAGGTGAACGGCTTTATAATATTTCAAAAAATCTTGGTTATTCTGATGAAAGTATCGCGAAGGGTTATGGTTTGGCTCAAGGTTTGGCTGGTGAAGTCGTCGGTACTAATAACCTTGCGGAAGGGATTACTGGTTACGATCTCGGCGAGAACAGAACGCTCGACGGTTGGGAACGTGCGGAAAAACTTGCCACAGGAGGAATTCAGGCAATGGAAACCGTTCTCGGCGGTGCAACCGCGACGCGATCCCTGCTCAAAAGCTGTTTCCTCGCCGGAACCGTTGTGTCAAAGTATTCACCGGATAACATTAATGAGAGAGAACTTGTCCCGATAGAAAATATCCGTTTTGGTGATCAGGTTTGGTCATATAATCGTACAACAAAACATTGGGAACCACGTTCGGTACTCGACACCTTTAGTCGTAACTATATTGGTGATGTTGTAGCAATAAGTATCTGGAACGAAATTATTGACGCAACAGGTGGTCATCCGTTTTGGGTGTTGCACGGTGAGAATTTGGAAAACCGTCCTCCGTGTGATTGTCTGCCAACTTGTGATCAAGGCATGACACCGGATGGACGTTGGGTTTATGCACGGAATTTACAAGTCGATGATGTGGTACGTAGCCGGTCTTTTGGTACACAAAAAGTTTCCGGGCTGGTGATTTCACAAACCGAAACATTGGTGTATAATTTTCTTGTCGATGATCTGCACTGCTATGCCGTCGGATATGACGAAATCCTCGTCCATAATACGAATAGCCCTAAAACAGAAAAGATGAAACCGGGTAAAGGTGGTTGGGATGAAGGAGGATATGGTGAACCAGTTAGAAATGGAGATTACAAAACTGATCTTGGAAAAGCCAAAGCAGAAATTGATACCAATGAACTATTTAGAGATTTTCTTCATAACAAAAAAGATGATTACATTTCGAGAGGGGGAAGTAGGTACAACCCGAATGTGAATGATGATGCTTTGGTAGATATTTATAGAAGATGGCTCAGTGGCGAGATGTAGTTATTTTCATTGGAAACAAGGTACTTTATCAAAAACAACTAAAGATAGAACACATGCCATGCAAAGTCTTTTACGCATAAAATTCGTATCAGAGCAAATCGCTTCAGATATTGCGGATAAATTCAACGCTATCATTCCCGAATTCTGTAAAAATAATGGAAAACATGCGAGTCGAGACGATGTTTATGTGTTTACATTATCAAGGGAAAGAGAATGGCAAAATAATCAGAAAAGTATATTAAAAATATTATCAACCTTTTCTCAGATATTGTCATACGCGGAAAATAATGGTGCTCTTATCGAAGTTGATCTTGGAATTTTCTTGATCAATTATACGGAAAATGAATTTATTGAATTTGACTTTTCCAACGAACTCATTCAGGTATTTGCCAAACACAACATCTGTTTCGGGTTGTCTATTTATTCGATAAACTGGCATCCAAAATTGCAACAAATGAAGTACCCTATGTGTAGCCATATAAGAATACTTGGTATGAATGAGATTGATATTGTTGAAATAGTAAGTAGATATCGACAATTGTTTCCTGATTTTGCCAATAATACTGATGGATGCATTATAAAAGACAAAAATTTATCACTGCTTTTATCAAATGAAAATAATTGGGACAATAACCACGATGAAATTTTAAGACGCATTCCTGTGATGACTCCCATTCTTTCCGATGCAATTGATAAAGGTGCATTCGTGGAACTTACCGTAAGTTTTGACATGCGAGAGTATCAGGAACGTAACCTGACCGCATTCATTTTTCTCAATACATTTTCAAAATTACTTTCGGAATTTTCAATCAGTTTAAATGTAGTTATCTTTATTGATGATCACAATGTACCCTCGCCCAAAACATGTTCACTAAATAACTAAACCAGACATAATTGATACCTGATTTTACGACATTTTGTACTAAAAAAACATTACAACAGGCGGTCATCCGTTTTGGGTGTTGCAAGGCGATAATTTGGAAAGTCGCCTCCCGTGCGATTGTTTACCGGTTTGTGATCAAGGGATAACACCGGAGGGGCGTTGGGTTTATGCACGAGATTTACAAGTCGGTGATGTGGTTCGTAGCGCTCTCTTGGTACACAAAAAATTTCGGCATTGGAACTTTCCCAAACCGAAACGTTGGTGTATAATTTCCTCGTTGATGATTTGCACAATTACGTTGTCGGTCAAGACGAAATACTAGTGCATAACGCCAACTCGCCGGGAAAGCATGGTGATATTGAATGGAAAGGAAAAACAAGAGATAATCATACAGATTACATGAAACGGGGACATTCTAGAGACAAAAACAGACTGATAATGTTAAGAAAAGTCTTACTCAAGAACAATCTGGAAAATTTGATGAAGTTCTTAATAGTGAAGAACTTGCAAAGGGCAAGGCACAGTGTCATTTAAACGGTTGAAAGAAATAGCAGAACAAATAAAAATGGATTTCCCAAATCAATAATATAAATAAACATGGTTAATCAATTTTTTTCAAACATTAATACAATTATTAATGAAAAATGCTGGCAAGTATCAAATTCTATTTTGGGTACAATACGCCTAAAATTTGGTGGTGCTATTACAAGTAATTTAGGTCGTGCTGGATTTTGTTACGCAGGTCAATACGACGTCTTAATATGGTGTCAATGGCGACTTGATGACGGCAATGTATCTCTTTGTAGCTGGGATAATGCTCATGAAGTCATCATGAATATTGTCTCTTGCTTAGTTGGCGATACTCTGACATCAATCGAAATAATTTCACCATTGGGAGATGCCGTTTTTACTTTTTCCTCTGGAAAAATTTTGAGGATATTTTGTAATGAAATCCAAGATTCTGATAATTCGCTAAACTGGAGTTTCGGACTCATGGACGATGAATACTATATTGGCTTGAATGGTAAACTTAAAAAGGGAAAAAGGCTTGGGATCGTTCCTAGCCCAGTTGTTGTTCCACCAACGACAGCGGATTATGAAGCTGAAAATCCGAAAATCTTTACTAATTCTCCCCCCTCATTTAAGGCATTCGATCAGCATGTCATTGAAGAAGTAAAGGAACAATTCAAAAATCTTATTGGAAAGCCGTGTCATACAGTCAATAATATTGATGGATGGATATTACAATTGGATTTCGGAGGTTTTCTTAAACGTACCAGTACTGAGAAAGAATTCACCGAAACAAGAAAGCAATTTTGTTATGGAGGCGAGTTAGATGTTTTAATTTGGTGTGTTTGGCGATTGAAGGATTTCAATGGTGCTGTTTGCAGTTCAGAAAGTACTCCCGAACAACAAAAAGAGGGAACCAAACGCCTGATTGGAGAAACGGTTGTTGCAGCTGATTTTTTCCCACCTGCCTGGGATGCCACGATTCAGTTTTCTTCAGACCTTACTCTTCAAATATTTTGCAATTACACTCATTTCAGTGAAATTGAAACGAATTGGTTTTTCCGAAACGGATGGAAACTATTCTGTTTTAATCGATGTGACGATATTGAAAGAGCAAAAATTGATTGGGATATTCAAAAAAGTGTTTCCCTGTCTGAGACCTTTGAAGAAAAATAACCAATGACTGCTGCGTGCTACTTGGTGTCGCTGGTTCCGTTGCAACTGCTGAAGGTCGGATGTGCGGTTTGGTAAGTTGCTTTACTGCCGGAACGCAAGTTGTTGCCGGTGAAGAAATCATCGCATCCGCTTATGGTATTCATGAGGCGGTACAAGTGGGCGAAATCGTTTTTGATAATATTTTCAAGAATGGAATAGCTCGGCACCTTTGGGATCAGGCATTTATTGTGGTACGTCCCTATAAACTTACAATTGAAGTGATTGGAGAATTTTAATATGAGTAAAAGGCTTATGTCAATAATGCCTGAAATACTACAACACCCATGTATGTATCTCGGCACACGATCTATTACTTTGCTCGAAACTTTTATGCTTGGTTATAAGTTAGCTTGTGACGAAACAATTGGAGATGTTTCGGTAATTTATAAACTTAGTAGGTTTCGAGTATGGTTGGGTAATAAATATTCTATTACCGAAACTTATGGTTGGAGTCATCTTCTACTTGAAGTTTGTAAAAATAATGAAGACGAAGCTTTCGAATTATTTGTCAGAAATTGGAACGAGTTTTGTGAACTTCCAAGCGAACGTAAGACCGATCTCTACGATGAAAAAACACCGAAAGAAATTCAGGATAACGCAGTGCCTCCAATATCTACGGAGATTCCGCATCTGTAGAATTCCCTGAAACTACGTGTTGCTACGAAGGTCGGATGTGCGGTTTGGTAAGTTGCTTTACTGCCGGAACGCAAGTTGTTGCTGGTGAAGAAATCATCTATTTGCCTTTTATTCGTAGTAGTCCGTTTGCCGTACTTTTTTTTCAGCATCTTCTCTCGCTTCGGTTTTGTATTGTTCTAAATCTTTGATAAACGTTGGATTCTGCGGAAAATATTTTTCGACAGATGTATCAATTCCCACTGACTTCACACGTTTTTCTACTATTTCTTTTGCCATTTTAGCAAAATTTGAGTCAGAATTTTGATAGGCACCTTCCATATCGATTTCGATATAGTCGTGCCCCTCAATAATCGTTCCACCGATTCCTGTTATCGTGCTAGGACGATCAACTTTGGAAGATGCTAGTTTGAAACTAAATAACGAGTTATCGCGAAATGCAATCCACGAATTTAATGTTTTAATTTGATACTCATTAAGGTCTTGTATATCGTCAAACATTAACGAAAAATGCGAATTCTTGAATTGGGGAATTTTTCGAATTGAATCCATGAAAGGAACAACAACAGAGGCGAACGTCAAAGTATTCTCATAAATACTTGAAATCCAAAGAATTCATTGCTCGTTGAGTTTCGTTGACTTCCTTATTGATAAAGAGTTTAATTGATTCCCATAAAACTTGCCTGATGGGATTTTTTTATCTGTAATATACTCCAAATTTTCACGAATCTCTGATTCAACGGTAAGATCAATAGGAATTTCCGCATTCTTAAATGTTTCAGCAAAATAGAAATATCGTCAAAAATACTTAAGTTCTTTAATAATAATATGTTAATTTATTTTTATAACTATCATCTTTCCAAAATCCGAACAAATCAGGAAAAAAATTCTCAAAATTATTGAAAAAAAGAAAATCCTATTGAAATTTAATTTTTTTCGTGTAGACTTTGTCGATATTGAAACAATTTGAATTGTGTTTAGTTTTTTCTGCTGTCTTGCTACAATAGTGGCAACGTACAGTGATTTGATGTTTGTGTCTCGGATTTTAAAATTGGGTTTAGAATGACACGCGAACACGACAAAGAGTTCATGTAGGACAAATTATTGAAAATTTAACTAATTCTGAGTCGAAAAAATTTTGAAATTTAATATAAAATTAACATTTTCTTAATATGTACTTAAAATATCGGGTTTAGAATAACACACGAACAATGCAAAGAGTCGCGGACTCTTTGCGATACTAAAAACGTAACCTTTGAATAATCCAATGGTTACGTAAACCATTTCCAACTTTGAAAGGAAAAGAACCATGACAAAATTTAGTATTGTTAATCTAGGCAGGGGGGGGGGGCTAGGTAGAAGAGCATTTACGCTCGTCGAACTCTTGGTGGTGATCGCCATTATTGGCGTCTTGATCGCCCTGCTCTTGCCCGCTGTCCAAGCGGCTCGCGAAGCGGCACGGCGGATGCAGTGTTCAAACCACTTGAAACAGTTAGCCCTCGCCTGCCACAACCATGTTGATATTACCAGCGGACAACTTCCGGTGGGAGCAAGGGACTGGAACTTTCTGTCTTGGAGCTCTTTCCTGTTACCGTTTATCGAACAGCAGTCGCTCTACTCGGCGATGCTTATACGATACGAAGATTGTACGGATACAACGGAAAGAGGACGATACGACCATTCGACAAACCTTGTCGCTTGGCGTAATTCAAACATTAACGTTTATACCTGTCCCAGTTCCGAGAAAAGTCTACGTTACTCGGCAAGCCCTGCAACGAATCCCAATAATGCAGGTCCCAAAGTGAACTACCTTCCTTGTTGTGGACAAACGGGAGTCGGCTTTGGTACTTCCGGTTGCAGTTTCATTGAAGACGATACACGGATGAATTGCTGGTTGAGCAATTTTGCCGCCTCTCCTTGGGCTGATGCCGGTGCCGGAACGGTTGAAGGCGACCGTCTTGACCAAAAAGGGGCAATGTTTGGTTGTATCGCACTAACGGCTAATGATAGTACTCGTCCGTTACGGGCAGCTCGTTTTGCCGAACCGAATGGACAAGTTCCTATTTCAACGATTACGGACGGACTTTCCAATACGGTAATGTTTTCTGAAACAGTTCAAGTGGAGAACAACACCAGTTATAGTACCACAGCATCGGATATTCGCGGCGATACTTACCGCGGTGCCGAAGGGGCATTCTTCTCAACTTATTATGAACCAAACAGTCGGCAGCCGGATAATACAGGGTTGGGATACAGCCATTGTCATCAACGTCCGGTGAGCGGTTCATACAACGGCGTAAAATATCCTTGCTGGATTTATTCCTATTACTACGTTCTTATTTCGGCACGGAGTAATCATGTTGGCGGAGTGAATGCTGCTCTCGGTGACGGCAGTGTCCGGTTCGTTACGGAAACGATTAGCCGTTCCGTTTGGAGACCTCTCGGTGCCGCCCAAGACGGTATCCCGGTTGCCCTGCCGTAAAAATATTGAGTCGTAATTTCGTAGAAGTGCGTGTTACAAACTCGCATTTCTGCGGAATTGCAATTAAATGAAACCGCGAACACTATTCTTTGTACGTTATTTATTATTTTCTTTATTCGTTATCATTAATCATTATGCGATATTTATTATTTTTTGTCTGTGTTACTTTCCTTCTTTTAATTGGTTGCGGCAAAGTACCGAATCCAGATGGACGGCTTGACGTAAGTGGTACGATTACACTGAACGGCGGTCCGTTCCCCGGCGCGGAGATGTGTGCTATTGGTCTTGTTCCAATCGACGATAAGTCATTGGGAAGTTCATCAACGACATTTGATCGGAACACCGGAAAGTTCTTATTTACGAGACAAGACGGTCTCAAACCGGGCAAGTACAAAGTGGTGATTACTGCCCAAGCCGTTTTTGATAAAACGACAAAACAGCCGGTAACGCCGGAGACAATGGAAGGCAATGATTACAAAGTTAATTTAGTCCCGCCGGAGTTTAACAAAGAGAGTAAAATTGAGTTTGAAGTCGTTGCCGATCAAAAGAACATTTTCAATTACGATGTCAAAACGGATTATAAGCCCAACACAAAACCGACAGAACGTGCGATACAACAAGGAAAAAATTCCCAATAAACCATGCTGTTGTAATTGATGGTCTATTTTATTATATTATATTTTATCATATTAACGTCAAACCAATTGGCTTGAACCATTCCCTGTAACATTTCTGTAAAAATTAAATGATACGATCCCTTTTATTATTGCACATGATCCTTTGTGTATCGATTGTTTTTGCGCAAGAACCGAAGTTACAACCGAATCCCCGAACTCCCGTTTGGATTCCGATTTTCAAAGGAGTTGAAAAGGCACAAACCGTATCAACTCAACCTCGGTTACAACAAGTTTACGCAATCCGTATTGATACCAAGATCGAAGGAGTTTCCTTTTTTTCAACACCCAAAACTAACGAAAACTATCAATCAGGTGAAAAAGAAACGGTGCGTCAACAAACCAATGAATTTCTCAAAGAACATCATCTTCAGGTTGCTGTCAACGCTAATTTTTTCTCTATTCCGAAGGGCGAAAAATATTCACTTCCCGGAATTGCCGATATTGGCGGTCTTGCTGTTTCCGAAGGTACAATCGTTTCACCACCGGATAACCAACACCCTGCCGCTTTTCTTGTTTCGAAAACAGGTCAAGTGTTACTGAAAGATTGTTCCGATACTGATTCCGATTTTTCCGAGATTCAAACAGCCGTTACCGGAAACAAATTTATTCTTCAGGACGGAAAAATCCTTCCGCAAACAAATAAAGATACGCATCCGCGAACACTATGCGGTATTTCTCATGACAATCGTTACGTCATTTGGGTTGTTATTGATGGTCGACGCAAAGGTTACAGTGAAGGAGCAACGTATGAAGAATCCGCTCAATGGCTCTGTTATTTCGGTGTTTGGAATGGTTTCAATCTTGATGGCGGTGGTTCAACCACTTTGGTTATTCAGGGAAAAGACAATAACCCCGTCATTTTGAATCAGCCTTCTGACAATTCTCTGCGTTATAACGCAAACAGTATCGGAATCAGAGCATTGCCCTTATCTCAACAACCTTGACAGAATAATCAAATTTGTTATATACTTTCGGCAGTCACACGATTGATGTTTTGGCAAATTATTTGGTCAATTATTTGGTTTTGAACTATGAACGATGAATTAAAACAACTCCGTAAAAAAACTCCGAAGGAGTTTTATTTGGATAACCCCGTGCAAGCGGAGCGCAGCACGGGGTAAGTCATCACAAATTTACCGGAACTCCGAAGGAGTTCAATTTTGATGTTTGTGGTTACTGTGACAAAGTTAATCCCTTTT
>JAISQH010000150.1 GCA_031274385.1 Planctomycetaceae bacterium
TTTGTTCATATTGTTTATGTTGACAGGAAAAAACATGGTTATAAGTTTATTGACAAAACGGAGTAATGTCAATCCGTCTTCAAATTATTTACTGCAAAATTCTTGAAAATCTCAAAAAATAATTTTATGTCAATCCGGCGCGAATTTGTAGATTAAAAATGAAAAGATGTTATACTTTGCCATTCTTGAATATTTTAAATATTTTAAAATATTTTAACATTTGTCAATCTTTCACCACAAAGCCACGACGAAACACGAAGGATTTTTAAAATTATTTAAAATTATCTAAAATTATCAAATCATCTATTAATGCGGCGGATTTTGGTTCTCGACACAACTTTGAGGGATGGCGATCAGGCGGCGGGTTTTGCGTTTGATCGGAATACCAAACCGGCACTTGCGGTGGCGTTGGCGGAAGCGGGAGTTGATATTGTCGAAGCCGGGTTTCCGCTTTCTTCACAAGACGATTTCAACGCGTGCCGTGATGTTGTTTCCGCTTTGAAAGATTTTTCCACACGTGTTGCGGTGATTTGTCGCGGCAACGTCAGCGACATTCGAAAAACTGCCGCCGTTCTTGACAACACCGGCATTCTTCACATTACATTGCCGGTCAGTGACGCTCATCTTACGGCGTTTTTGAATATTTCCCGCACAAAATTAATTGAAACTGCTGTTAAAACGGTTTCTTTTGCAACGGGACTTGTTCCTTCGGTTGAAATCGGAGCCGAAGATGCCACGCGGGCTGACCCGAATTTTTTGTGCGAATACTGTTGTGCGGTCATTGAAGCGGGCGCGTCTGTTGTCAATATTGCGGACACGATCGGTCTGTTCACTCCACCGCAAATGGCGTCGCTGGTCATGTTGTTACGTAACCGTGTTGCCGGTTTTTCGTTCGGTAATGGCGGTTCCGGTGATACCGGTGCCGGTTTGAGTATTCACTGTCATAACGATGCGGGACTTGCGGTTGCCAATACGCTTGCGGCGATTGAAGCGGGTTGCGATCAGATTGAAGTTACTGTTTGTGGAATTGGCGAACGATCCGGCAACGCCGCACTCGAAGAAGTGGCGGCGAATCTTTTTGCACATCCTGAAATTTACGGTGTGTCGACCGGACTCCGTGCGAAACATCTGGGCGGATTGGCGGCTCGGTTTTGTAGTGCTGCCGGAATTTCGTTTGGTCCGATGAAGCCGTTGACCGGTTGGAATGCTCAGACTCACGCTTCGGGGATTCATCAAAAGGGCGTGGTTCATTCTTCGGACAATTATTCACCGGAAACCGTACGAATTTGTAACGCCGTACCGGATCGGATTGTTTTATCGCGTCATTCCGGCAAGTCGGGAATCCGGTTCATCGCGAAGCAACTCGGTTTGCGTCAATTCAGTAACACGGTTGCGGAACAACTTTTGGAACAGATCAAGCAATCCGGGCTGCGGACATTTGGAGTTACGGAATTTCTGAAACTGGCAAGCGAGTACGATTTACTTCCGGTCAATGTTCCGCCGCCGGTTTTTTGCACTGAATTTTCGGAATACCGCACGGAAACATGTTGCGTTGTAACAGCAACGCTTTCAACCGGGCAAACGGTGACTGCGGAAGGGTTGAGTCTTGAATTGGCGGTTCTTGACGCGGTCAAACAATTCAGTGGTTTTCCGATTGAATTTATTAAAACGGAATTGACTGGAATTGACGGTCGATGCCGTTGGTATGTAGAAATGAGGATTCCAGACGAAACGCTGGTTGCGGTGGAACGTTTCGGAACCGATTCCGGTCGTTCACTTTTCGAATGTTGCCTTGACGCTGTGGGAATTTGTGAATTGAGATTGAGGAGTTGCGGTTTGTGATTTGTAACGCAAGCGATTTACTGATCAAAAATTACAATTCACAAATCCCAATTCACAGGAGGGAACGTAATTGTCTATTTTGTGTTTCAAGTTTGCGCACAAAGGCACAAAGAACACAAAGAGGATATTTTAGTTTTGTCAACAGATTGAACAGATTCGTTTTTTATAAAAATCTGTTCAATCTGCGTCATCTGGTTGACAATAATGAAACAAGTCTATTTATTTTCGTTGCGAATAAAGACATAAAAGACGCAAAGAAAATCAATCCGTTTAGAATCAAAACCTTCGTGTTCTTTGCGTCTTGGTGCGAAACATTAAAAACAAAATAGAACGTTACGAAAAATCGTCAATACGGTATTTTGAAAAATTTGATAAAAATTTGAGAAAAAAATTTTGAAATTTTCAGATTGTTTCGGATTTTACAGTTTTCTCAGATAGTCTATGCAGTCTTTAAGAAGTTTGTTCCAATTATTACCGAAACAATCTTCGAAGTCCTGAATTCGAATATCCGGTGAATCTTCTGAGAGAATTGTTTTGTTCTGAATTTTTTTCAGGTAAGCCGTCAATTCTTTGGGGCGTCGTTTGGCAAGATAATAAGTTAATCCCCATGCCGTTGCGTAACTGTCCGCCGCTGTTACAACATTGTTAAACGGCTCATCACTTCGAATCATCGTTTGCAACGGTTCGGGAGGATTTCGTTGCAGATAATTTTTCAACGTCATCAAACGGCGTCCGTTTGGTTTGGGAGTTCGGCTCCACCCCGCTTTTTTTCCCGGATCCGGCACCTCGTGGAACACTGCAAGACCCTCGCAAAGCCACAACGGGTTCGGCGCAAACCGCGTGTGCATCCCACAACTAAATCCAACCAAATGAACGGCTTCGTGTATCACCGCCGAAATGTTGTTCGCCGCATTCGGCTGGTTCAAAAACGCTTGGATGTCTCTTGTTGACGCCCGATCCTTGTCACCTTCACGGTACGTCTCCAAACCGGAAAGATCACAAATGACAACACGGTTGGTCGATTTGTTGTAATACGCACACTGACCACGCATCAATTGAAATCCTTCCGATTGAGCATATTGCAAAAATTTTGCCGGATTTGAAAGAACAATTGCAACCATCGGAAACTCAGATTGGGACAGAGTCATTCCCTGCTCTTTCCAAAAACTATTGAATCCCGCATACAGTTTTTCCAGAAGTTGACCATACCATTGAGCAAAACCAAGCGAAGTCGTGTAAAGAACAAAAAAATGCTCCGTTTTGAGTAGGTCAAAACCTTGTGATTCGGGAAATTCCTCGCTCAACCGTTTAACAATTTCCCGTTGCGTGTAAGGTGTGAACAACTTTTCATCGGAAGTTCGCGAACGGAGTGAGTTCGGCGCCACAACAAAATATTGACCGTCCCGCGCTTCGAACGCCAAACCGTCTTGGGCTTCGAGCAC
>JAISQH010000162.1 GCA_031274385.1 Planctomycetaceae bacterium
GTTTCAGCAAAATATTACAGGCTCGTTGCAAATAATCGTTACGTGTTTTACTCTGCGGGTTATAAAGACACACAACAAAATCCGCTTCCGCCGCCATTTTCAATCTTTTTTCAATGACCGTCCATGCTGTCAGGCAATCGCTTAAACTGATGACAGCGAAGTCATTGGACAGCGGAGCACCTAGCAGGGATGCCGCAGCAATAGCGGCAGTAATTCCCGGTACAATTTCAATTTCAATATCTGTTTCATCAGCCGTCATTTCGAGCAGTAGCGATGCCATTCCGTAAATTCCGGCATCACCACTTGAAACAACACCAACTTTTTTACCGCGTTTCGCTTCACGAATTGCCATTTCACAACGTGCCGTTTCACCTTTCATACCTGTACTGATAACTTCTTTTTCTGTAATAAAATCGGAAATCAGTTTCAAATACGCGGTGTAACCGACAATGACTTCGCACTCCGCAATCACTTTTGCCGCTTGAGGAACCAAATAGTCCTTATCTCCCGGTCCGATTCCTATAACATAAATTTTCATTAAATCCGCTCCTTTTTTATCTTTCCATATTTTTTGTCGCTTAAATATAAAAAGGATTTATTTGTTTCAATTTTATTATTTTGTTCGTTGATAAGGCTGACGGATTAATCAATGTTACTAAAATGCACGTTCCAATTTTCTTCAGCAACAGCAATCGTTATGCCGTTCTTTGATATTTTATCCACAACAATTTTTCCACGATTTGACGCGAGATAAGCAGCGGATTCACAAACATTGCCTATTCCTGTAACAGATTGAACAAATTCCGAAGTTGTGAACAGCCCGACAAACGGTTGAAGTTCTTCCGCCTGATAAGTATGAAAGGGAATATTATAATGTTCCGATAAATCAAGGATTGCTTTTTCATTACGTTTTCGGTCAATCGAAACAAGGCTGGCAACCGTTTTGACGGAGATGGAATGTCTTATCAAGGTGTCGTAGAAAAAATCACGGAGTTGTTGAAACGAAATATCTCGTTTGGTTCCGATGCCGACATGATAACATTTCGGCAATAAATGGAGCGTTTTATTAAACGGTAAAGGATTCAATGGCGTGAGACCCAATTTTGTACCGATATAAATTCCGATTTCTCCCTTGTCGGCAGTTACAAGATGTTCGGGCAGTTTACCGATCACTTCATAATCACTTGCCAATCCGACATTTTTTCCTGCTAATAATCGTGCCGAAATCTTTTTAATCATTTTCGGATTAACAATATCGTATCCGTTTTCAACGGCGAAACTATCGACAGAAAAAACATGGTTAATATCTGTTGCGGTTGTCAGTACCGGAACAGCCCCAATAAGCGAAGCGATTCGTTCGGCAAATTGATTGGCTCCGCCGATGTGTCCCGATAACATTGGAATCACAAAGCGTCCCGACTCGTCAATAACGATCACCGCCGGATCAGTCATTTTATTTTGTAACAACGGCGCAACCGCGCGTACAGTAATTCCCGCCGCTCCGATAAAAACGAGAATATTGCCTTTCTTAAAAACCGACTCGGTCGATACTCTGAGCCTTCTGACTCGTTTGCGATGGATCATCAATTCAGGATCGTTCGATAATTTTTCTGCGATACGATTCGCTTGTTTCTCTCCGTTCGCTGTAAAAAACATCAAAAATATGTTACGTTTAGTCTTGTTTTCTTGTTCTCCGGTTCTATATCCGTGCGTAAATTTAGGATGATAGAGTTGCGAACGTTCATAAATATCGCCCAAAAAATGACCGACAAGAATCAGTGCTGTTTTTGTAATATTATATTTTTTACCCGTGTTTTCCAGTTCTCCGACGGTAGTTCGTACAATTATTTCATCTGTCCATGTTGCCTTGTACACAATTGCGGCAGGCGTCTCTTTCGCATATCCGCCTTCCAACAATCGAGCGGACAGTTCTGATAATTTGTTACTGCTGAGAAAGATTACCATCGAAGTTTGTATCCGGGCAAGTTCCGTGATGGACTCTTTCGGCGGAACAGGAGTTCGTCCTTCCAGCCTTGTCAGAATAACCGTTTGACTAATTCCCGGTAACGTATATTCCGCTCCCAAGACTGCCGCCGCCGCTGAAAAAGAACTAACACCGGGAATGATTTCATATTCTATTCCATGTTTGACAAGGCAGTCAATCTGTTCACGAATCGCACCGTAAATACTCGGATCGCCGGAGTGAAGACGTACAATAATGGCATTATTATCGTAACTCATCATCGTATCGATCACATCTTCCAACGTCATTGTCGAACTGTCATAAATCGTACAACTATCTTTTACTCCGTCCAATAGTTCGGGATTGACCAAAGAACCCGCATAAACAACACAATCAGCCTGTGACAAAATTCTGGCTCCTTTGACAGTCAGAAGTTCTTTGTCACCGGGTCCCGCTCCGATAAAGTAAATCATTTTGCGTTCTCCTTGATAATAATAACGGAAAAATAACTTGCCTGATCGGTTGTTCCTGTCACGTTAAATTCCTGAATACTTTCAAACAACTGTTGGTTTGCCATCGTACAACGTGACACAATTTTTGTTTGTTCCGATAATCCGCGTTGTTCCAGTAAGTTTAAGATACGCCGCATATTTTGTCCCGATTTCATAATGACTTTGTTGCCGGGTAAATCGAGACATTTTTCAATATTTTCGTCACAACATGCCGGAATAATGTACAACGCCTGATTGCCTTCGCAAAGCGGAATTTTGAATGTTGCCGCCGCCGCTGAAAACGACGTTATGCCGGGAATAATTTCCGTTTCAAATCCGCGAGCGGAAACAATGCCGTCAATGTAATGATACGTCGAATAAATAGACGGATCGCCGAGCGTGATCAATCCGACGGAATTACCCGATTCCAAAATAGTACAAATTTGATTCGCAACATGAAGCCGTTGTTGTTTTCTTTTTTCTTCGTCCCGCTCCATTGAAAAACGACATTCCAGTATTTCCTTTCCGTTCAAATATTTTTCAACAATCGAAAGAGCGGTTCGGTCACTGCTTTCAATGGCGGGAACGGCAATAACTTCACATTGTCCGATTATTCGTATCGCTTTTAATGTGAGCAATTCCGAATCTCCGGGTCCGGTTCCGATTCCGTACAATTTACCATTCATCTTCTTTTTCATTTTATTTATTAACGAAACAAAATACTATTGCTCGTGCTGATTATTGTTCAATAATTCCGAAAATTCTTTCATGTCATGAGGCAGACCGCCCGGTTTAATGTAAGAATATTTCAGTAACTTTTCATAAACTTCCATAAGAACAGGTTTCGCAAGGTTTGCTTTTTCAAGGAGATCGGCGAGGGAAAAAATCTCTTCGGCACTTCCTTCGCCGACCAATTGCCCCTGATGTAACACAAAAACACGGTCAGCACATCGGAATGAAAAATCAGTGTCATGCGTTGAAATCAATAAGGTACGTCCCTCATTCACTAAATGATTCATTGTTTCAATAAGTTCTTCTCTTTGACGCGCATCAAGTCCCGCAGTCGGTTCATCCAGCAAAATCATCTCCTGTTCCATTGATAAAATCGAAGCAATGGCAACTCGTTTCTTTTCACCGTAACTTAAAAAATGCGGCGGATTGTTACGTAAATGTTCAATATTCATCTGCCGCATCACCTGCTCCACTCTTTTCACAACCTCTTCCTTCGGAAGTCCACGATTCACGGGACCAAAAGCCACTTCGTCAAAAACATTCCCGGCAATCATTTGATCTTCGGCATTTTGAAACACAATATTGATAAACTGCATTCGCTCCCTCTCGTTTTTAACGATCTGACCATTAAGACGAATAACGCCTTGCCGGACTTTCAAAAGACCGTTAAGACATTGAAAGAGCGTTGTTTTACCGGCTCCGTTTGCCCCGTGAAAAAAAACTTTTTTTCCTTTTTCGATCTGAAAATTAATATCAATAAGCGCACACTGTCGGTTTGGATAAGTAAAGGAAAGATTTTCAACCTGCAAAATAATATCGTTCATCAATTCAACTCCCCCTCTACCGCGTTAAAATAAATTCGGAATCATGACAAACAGAAAAAATAACAATAATAGCGCGATCTCTTTTTTATTGATACGAAATTCTTTCGGCAACAATTGGAAATGTCCGCAATAACCGCGAGCCAACATGGATTTGTACACCCACTCGCTTTTGAGATAAGACTGAATAAAAACGGAACCCCACAACATTGCAAAAGACCGGGCAAACCCTTTTATCGTTCGATAACCGCCTCGACAAAGCTGTGATTTCATCTTAACTGTTGCGATTTCCATTAACAAAAAAATGAACTGGTAAATCAAAACCGTCAACGTGAGTAACGTTTTGGGATATCGGATAACGTGTAAAAAATAAATAATGTCACGGAAAGGAGTTGTCAAAATAATGAAGTAAAGGCATGATACTGCCGACAAAGACTTACAAACCAATCGGCTGGCAAGTACCATTCCCTTTTCGGAGATAAAAAGATTATTGTTTCCAAAACACCAATGCAGTACACAGGAATCCGGCAAAGGAGATCGAGTAAAATTGACAATCACACCGATCACACTGAAAAGCAGAAAACAAAAAGGAAGAAGCAACAATTTGATATAATAATCCAGTGGAATCTTTGCCTTGAAAACTGTTACATAAAACATGGTCAAAAAGACAATTGCAAATGAAAGGAAACTTTTTGAACAGAGACACGCTATCAGAGCCGTTCCGCCAAAAAGAATTTTCAGCGGTGGTGACACCTCCTTCAAGCCGGAAAAATAAGCGTATTTGTCAATGTAAATCATGGGAAGCGGATAGTGAAACGTAAAAAGTGAACGGTGAATTTATTACAATATTATCAATGATCCATTATTTTCCCGGCATCACGTTTTCCTTTTAAGTATCCGATACAATAAAAAATGATACCGGTTCCTAAAGAGGCTTGTAACGCAAAGAGTAAACTTTCTATTTCACCGCCGGGCGGTTCCCAAAAAGGCTGAAACCAAGGTTCAAAATCGTTACTGATTTTCTGAACTTCCTCCGCCGCCTTACTGTCTGTACCGGTAAATTCCGAATTTTTGACGAACAGGAGCGGCAAAACGGCAATCAGAGTTGCAATGAAAAGCAGAACGATATTGTATTTCCAATTTAAGTGCATAAATAATTTCCTTCCAATGGTTTGATGATGTCACGACTATAAACAGTAACAATATTAATCAGGACAACCGTTAAAATGCCTTCAATGATTGCTAAAGGAATTTGAGTGATGGCGAAAATTACGGCGAATTTTACAAAAGAGATCGTAACACCGCCGACTTCACTCGGATAAACCAAAGCAAGTTGCAACGACGTCATCACATAAGTTGCCAAGTCTCCTAAAGTAACCGCAACAAAAATATTATTCTGGCGCGGAACTTTGATTTTATTAAAACAAATATAAATCAAAAAAGTGACAATCGGTCCGACAATTCCCATCGAAAACAAGTTGGCTCCTAAAGTTGTCAATCCGCCGTGAGCCACCAATACGGCTTGAAATAAAAGAACAATAACGGCTAAAACACAGGCAACGGACGGTCCGAACAGAATCGCCGCAAAACCAAGACCGGTCATGTGAGAACTACTTCCTGTTACGGATGGGATTTTGAGTGCAGATAAAACGAAGGTGAACGCTCCCGCCATTGCAAGAAAAGTCATCGCTTGCGGATGCCGGGCAATCAATCGGTTGATTTTCATCATTCCTGTTGCTAAAAACGGGAGACACAAAATGCCCCAAATGATACAGGCGGACGGAGGAAGAAACCCTTCCATAATATGCATCGCCTGAACCGGCTGCGTTACCGTAACCGTTATTATAAACGTCAACATTAATATTTGACACATTTTATTCGGATTCATTGATCGTGATTCCTTGTATAAGAGTTTGTATTGGAGTTGATTAAAATTCCTTCTTCCTGCGTAAAAACAATGAATTGAATCGGAAGTTTTCCCTTTGTTCGTGCGTTCAGGTGAAACGCTATTTGTTGCCCGATACTTTCCCATATTTTTTTTTGAAACGGATAATGTCGAATGTGGGCAATGGCGGCTTCCACTGTAACGCAATTCATTATTTCCCGAATCACATTTGAAGGAACTCCCCATATTGCACTATGCGCAGCAATAATTTCCATCCGGCAATCGGCAACACCGGAATGGGTATTCATAATTCCGCCTGCAAGTTTAACCAGTTTTCCGGCATGACCAACTAACGTAACATTTTCAATGCCGATCAAAAGAGCATAATCCAAAACTTCGCCGATATAATTTGAACATTTAATCGCTTGTCTGATGTCAAGTCCCAATATATTTTGTACAAATTCACGTCCGTAATTTCCCGGCGTGAGCAATAACGTTTTCTTTCCGCCGAAAACGTACATGTCTATTTCCGTTTTAATCGTATCAATTAATGCCTTTTCGCTCATCGGTTCGACAATGCCGGTTGTTCCCAAAATAGAAATACCGGAAACAATGCCCAATCGTTCGTTCATTGTTTTTTTGGCGATTTCTTTTCCTTTCGGTACGGAAACAAGCACACAAAGTCCGCCGTGATAACCGGTTTGTCTGCAAATGTCCAGCACTTCGCGTTCAATCATTTGACGCGGAACAGGATTGATGGCGGCATGTCCGACCGGAATTTTCAGTCCGGGTTTTGTCACTCTGCCGATTCCTTCGCCGCCGTCAATAATAATGCCGCTTTCAATTTTTGAAACAGTTACAATAATTTCAATTCCGCCTGTCACATCCGGGTCATCACCGGCATCTTTGACAACAGAACAAGTTGCCGTGTTTTCGTTGCGTTTTATTTCCGACAAAGCGACCGTCAGTGAAATTCCCTGATTATTCGTTACTGTTACTGAGCGGCGGGATTCGCCGGATAAAAGCAAAAGAGCCGCCGCCTGAGCCGCCGCCGCCGCACAAGTTCCCGTCGTCATTCCTGTTCGGAGTTTCCTGTTGTTTTTAATAACGAAATTCATGTTTTTACTGTTACGAATCCCGAATGTCAACGAAGTTACTGTTGTCCATTGCTGTTTCGCTAAAAGTTGCCATTTGATGGAGAATCATTTGGGCGGCGTCAATAAGGAGAAAAGTGAACGGGCAACCGCTTCCTTCGCCTAACCGCATTCCCAAATCAAAAAAAGGTTTCATTCCGAGTTTTTGAATCGCCGCATTGTATCCGGGTTCCAACGAACCATGAGAAGGAATCATAAAATCCTTCGTTTTTTCGCACAATTGAAAAGCCGCCAACGCCGCTGTAACCGAAATAACTCCGTCAATGACAACCGGAAGTCGATAATACGCCGCACCCAAATAAACACCAACAAGTCCCGCAATATCAAATCCTCCCACTTTAGCCAAAACATCAATAGGGTCATTTTTGTTCGGTTTATGTAAATCAAAGGCTTTTTGAACGATTTCTTTTTTGTGAGCAAAAGCCTCGTCCGTCAATCCCGCTCCTTTTCCCACCGCCTCATCAACAGTACAATCCGCCAATGCCATCAGAATAAGACTTGATGTGGTTGTATTACCGAGTCCCATTTCGCCGGTTCCGATAACAGAAAAACCAGCCTGATGAAGTTTTTGTACTTCTTCAAAACCGATTTCAATGGCTTTGAAAACCTCTTCCCGCGTCATGGCACATTCTTTCAAAAGATTATTTGTACCTTTACGAATTTTTCTGTTGAGAAAATTTTCCGATACAACATCGCTGTTGATTCCAATGTCAATCACGACCATTTCCGAATTGGAAAGTTTCGATAAAACGCCAACACCGGTAACCCCTTTTTGAAAATTGATTGCCTGCATTAACGTAACAACTTGCGGAGCGGCACTCACTCCCTCTTCGTACACCCCGTTGTCCGCGCACATAATCACAATGGCTTTTTTATTAAAACAAAAATTGATGTCGCCCGTAATTCCTGCAAGTTGAACGGAAAGTTCTTCGAGTTGTCCCAAACTTCCCAGCGGCTTGATTAAGGAATCCTGTATCGTGCGGGCAAGTTTCCGGGCTTCCCGATTCAAAGGCTTTATTTGTGCCATTATTTCATTCAAGTTCATTGTTGTACCTTTTTTGTGGTTTGGGGTTTTGGGTTTGTGGTTTGGGGTACAAATGAGTTACATGGTGCTTCCGCCGTTTTTTTCTGATGTGATTTTTTGAACGGTTTCGATCAATCGGGTATTGTGTTGGTGTTGCGACAAAGCCAGACGGTAAAATCCCGATTCTAAACCGCTGTCACGATCAAAAGACCGTATTCTGATACGATATTTGTCCAATTCCTTTTTCAAATCAAAACCAAAAGGACTTTTAATGAACAAATAATTCGCCTGACTGTCAAAAATTTTGTATCTTAAATTTTCAAGTTCACGTTGAACATATTGTCTTTCTTGTTTCACAAAGAGAACCGTTTGTTTCAGATACGTTTCCGTATTTTTCAACGCCGCCATTCCCGCCGCCTGAGCAAGATTTGAAACCGCCCAGTCGGGTCCGTGATAGTACAATTGATCAATCAATGTTTTATTGTTGCAAATTGAATAACCCAACCGGATTCCGGGCAACGCAAAAATTTTCGTGAATGCCTTGAGAATAATCAGATTGTCAAACTCAGACAACAACGGTTTAACCGTAACTTCATCCGCTTGTTCCGTAAAATCAATAAAACATTCATCCACCACAACAAACGTCTTTGTCGTCCGACAATAACGCAACAGTTTTTCAATTATTTCCCGTTTCGTTAAAATTCCTGTCGGATTATTGGGATTGCAAAGAAAAATCAAATCAGTCGGTTCTTTTTCTACCGTTGTTACAATACTTTCATCACATTCAAAATTCTGATTTTCTTCCAGTTTGTGGTATTGGATTTCCGTACCAAAAGATTTCAGGGAACGTTCGTAATCGGAAAAAGTCGGCGTCCAGATCAATGCTTTTCGCGGTTTCAAACAAAGCGGCAACCGAAAAATCAAATCGGAAGAACCATTCCCGCAGAAAATCCAGTCCGCCGGAACCTTTTCGTAATCGGCAATACTTTCCCGAAGCAAAACCGAACGATAATCAGGATAACGGTTACAAAATCGTATTTCATTTCTAACCGCATCTTCAACTCCCGGCGGAAATCCCAACGGATTGAAACTTGCAGATAAATCGAGGAAGTCTGCTCCGTTACAGGATTCAAAATAGACGTTGCCGCCATGCTGATATTTATACATGAAAAAGCCTCCAACTTAATTGAACTAAAATCATGGAGACAAGAGCAAGTGCTGTTGCCGTGTACATTAAACGGTTGACAACAATAATATGGGACGGTGAAGGCAAAACGATTTCATCACCAATTGTTGGTTTGGAAACGAGGATATTATTGTAATAATGATCGCCGCCCAAACGCAATCCCAACGCTCCGGCACAAACCGCTTCCGTTTGTGCTGAGTTCGGACTCTTATGTTGATACCGGTCTCGCTTGTAAATATAAAAAGCCTGTTTCATATTGTTTCTTGTAATAAAAACGGCAAGCAATAAAAGAAACGCCGAAATTCTTGCCGGAATAAAATTAACAATATCATCCAGCCGTGCGGCAAATTTTCCAAAATATTCGTAACTTTCATTTCGATAACCAATCATGGAATCCAATGTATTGACTGCTTTGTAAGCCATCCCAAGCGGAACGCCGCCAATGTACACAAAAAAAAGCGGCGCAATCACCCCATCCGAAAAATTTTCGGCAACCGTTTCAACAGCGGCTTTGATAATAGCGGGAGATTCCAAATCCTGCGTGTCTCTCCCCACAATACGCGACAAGTTTTTTCGTGCTTTTATCAAATCACCGGACTGAACGGCTTGGTAAACCTTCATGCTTTCAACCTGAAGTGCTTTTGGTGCAATAATAAAATAACACAAAATCACTTCTCCGGCATAAGCACACCCCATCTGAATCCCATTAAGGAAATCAAGGAAATATTTTGTTCCAAAATAAGCGGACAACACTACTGTTACCGTTAATAAAAATCCCCATCCGAAACTAACAACATGAGACTTGATACAAATATTTTGATGAAACCGGATTCCCCACGAAATTCCGTAACCCATTATTCTGACCGGATGAAACGGATTTTGCGGATCGCCGATGATACAGTCCAGAACAACAGCCAGTACGATAATTTGTACAATATTATCCATTGTTCCATTCCTGTAACTATCAACGGCATTACAAAATTAACGTTCCAAAAAAATCAAAGCGGCTTACAGGACATTGCGGAACCGGAAATTTCAATAGAATATCCCCGTCCGTTTTGCGGAAGCCATTCATCGTAACAGTTTTTACGGTTGGCAAACAACGTGTTCATCAGAGAAGCAATCACTCCGCCATGACATACAACAAGAATACGGTCAACATTCATCTCCCGAACAAGCCGGAATCCATGTCCGATTCTTTCCCTAAATTTTTTTCTCGATTCACCGTTGGGACAAGATACATCCTCGCCGCCCTCAATCCAACGGAGATAATCGGGATTCTCTTTCAACTCATCATGATTTTTCATTTCAAAATCTCCGAAGTTATATTCATTCAGTTCTTCAATAACCGCATCCGGCGTTTTATCGTACAAAATCCGCAATGTTTCAACCGCCCTTTTGAGACCGCTTGTAACATATCGTTCCGCTTTTGGAAACGATATTTCCGTTTTTAACTGCCTGAGTTGTTCCATGCCTTTATGACTCAACGGCTGATCCGCGAAACCACAGTAAAGACGTTTCTCATTGGCATTGGTCATTCCGTGCCGGAGAAGATGAATCATCATTTGATTTTCGTTCCTAAACCGCAGAATACCCGCACAACCTCGTCCGCATGTTTTGCCAAAAGCGTCAAAATGCGTCCGGCAAACTCACGCCATAAACGCATCTCCCCATCAACAGACACAACACCGCACGAAATATCGTTGCAAATAATAATCTTCGGTTTCAGTAGTTCTATGTTTTCGTTCACAAACTGATAAGGATTCATTTCATTTCTTAACTGTGCCAAAATCAAATAATGAAACGAATTGATTATCTCTTTGGAAAAATCAATTCGGGTTTCCGTTTCATTGCATTGACAAACGGAAGCCGCCGGATTGTAATGTTCCAACGCATAGTTCAATTTGCCCTGATAAGCACCGCCGAAAATCAGTATCATTTTATGAAACAGCAATATAAAAAAGTCCCGATAATTCACTTACGGAAATCGTACAACCGCACAAATCACCCGATAAGCCCTGAAATTGCCGGTCAAGGTACACCATCGTCAGCCACGCCGAAATCATAACCGCTCCAAGTGTCATCAACATCGTACCACCGCCGAACAGAAAAGCAAAAATTAACGTTGCAATAAAAATGACCGCTATAAAAAAAGTATGAACTGGTTTTGTGTTCGTTTTAAATAGTACCATATAACCTGTTTCCGCCATTGGTTTTTTGTTCAGGAGCGCGATTCCTGTTACACAACGCGAAATAATCGGAATGAAAATAAAAGAGAATCCTATTTTCTTTTCGGCAATAATTGTTTGGATAACACAAAATTGTATCAATAAAAAGCAAATCAGCGCAATAACAGCAAACGCTCCGACATGCGGGTCTTTGAGAATACGCCTTTTTTCTTCAAGACTGCGCCGTGAAAAAAAAGCGTCGGCTGTATCGATAAATCCGTCAAGGTGCAAAAAACCACTTAAAAAAAAAGGAATCAGTAAAATAAAAACCGAATACAACAGCGGCGGCAATTGCGTTGCGAAAATCGCGGCAACATACCAAATCACACCAATCAGCCCACCGACCACCGGAAAAAAAGGAATCACCCAACAACAAAAACGTTCGTCCCAGTGTTGTTTCGGAACCGGCAAAACGGAAAACATGCCAACAGACATCAATAATGCCTTTATTAAATTTAAGTTCAATTTCAATTTCGTTTCTCAATTCTCAATTTGTCTTTCAAGGATATTCAAAATCCGTTACGGAATGAAACGGACAAGGGTTGCGGTTTGTTGTTGACTTATGAACGATTGCCATTCCGCCGGATAATTCCAAAACCGTTTCACAAACTCCGGCTAATTGCCGGTCAATTAACGCCAAACCTTTTCTAAATTCCTCCGTTGAAGCATCATAACAGTACGCATCCGAATAAATAAAATCGGAAACAAAAACAATATTGTTCAATCTTTCAACAAGTAATGTCAATTCATGGGACAATTTTTGAGGAGCATCGGCAACGATGGTTCCGTTTTCAGTGAACATTTCATTGGCAAGGAGTGCTGTTACACTGTCCAGCAAAAACGTACCGTTAACATTGTACTTTTCGGGAACAGATAAAATATTTTTCGAAATTTCAAGCGTTTCAAATCCCCAGTTTTTCCGGTCATGCCGATGTTTTTCAATTCTTTGCCAATCTTCGTCATCTCCCGGAACCATTGTTGCCCAATAATACAGAGGAAAAGGAACCTGCTGCAATTTTTTGGCAAGAATCTGAGCGTGATACGATTTTCCACTTTTACAACCACCGGAAATAAAAACACTTGTCATTGCCCTGTTCCGTATTTTCGGCAAACGATCCTGTTTTGTGAAGCGGCGCAATCTCTGACAAAAACACGCCGCCGGGTCATGTTCGCAAACCAAAGTTCCCATATCCTGTGGTCAACAATGGTATTCAATATAAATGATTTGACAAACTCCTGTTGGCGGGTATTCCGACTTAAACATCATCGTTTTTCCAAACCTTCCCAAGCCACAGGCTCAGTGGTTCAAAAGCAGCAGGAAAAACTCCGTTAATACGGCAGCAGGACTGTTCGGGATTCAAACCCGATTCCCCTTTATCGCAGAAAACACGAACTGTTCCTACGACCAATTCAGGATTACTCCGAAACAACGAAACAATATATCATCTTTGCCGTCCTTGTCAAGTTGTCTCACTCCATTGTCAGCCGAACAGCCAAAAGTTTAAGATAAGTTGCGAGCAAAGACAAAGAGAATTGAAACCAACCAAGAATTTTTCCGCGTCTTTGTGTCTTTGCGCGCAAACTTGAAAAAATCAAAAGTTTAGACAATATTTGGGTTTGATTGCTCTTGACAGTTTCCGCGTTTTTCGTCATGATTCCCGTCCGAAAACGTTTCATTTGGAATCATTTGGAATCAATTGGAATCAAAATGTCCGTTACGTCATCAATTTGGTGAAGCAATGATCAAATTTATTACTCATTTACGCAGAAAAACACGGGTTCCGGTCAATTGGTTTGTCGGTTTGTTTGCTTGTTGGTTTGTCGGTTTGTCGGTTTTGCCGCTCAGCGCTCAGGATTCCGGCTGGAACGGCTATCAACCACAACAGCAGAAAAAACCAAACAATCCGGCAGCCCAAACAACTCTTAACGGTTCTGTTCCAGCCGGTTCGGAAGGCGTTCGATTTTATTTGCTGAGAACCGGTTTCCTAACGGAAGGAACGGCAACAAATAACGGAAAACAATATATTCTCAAAACCAATTTCGGGACAATGTATGTTCCTGTTGCCAATGTGGAATTTGTCGGCGAAACGCGGGAAGATGTTTATCGTTATAAAAAAGGATTCGTCAATGACGGAAATTGTAACGAATTGATGAAGTTTGCCGAATGGTGTTTCAGTAACAAGTTACCGCAACAGGGTATTGCGGAATACCAACAGGCGTTAAAAACGGCTCCCAACGCGGTTCTGGCTGATGTGATTCAAAAACGTTTGGAAATGTTACAGGATTCGGAGTCGGCATCGGAAATTTCGGCAACGTCCTCCAACATTTCCGAAAAATCGGAAGACGCCGGAGCCGGACGTTGGATGAACGGAATTCCCAAACCGATTGTCGATTCGTTCACAAAAAAAGTTCAACCGGTTCTTGTTTCCCGTTGTGCGGCGACAGATTGCCACGGTTCGGCTAGCGAGAACCCGTTCAAACTTGGTATTCCCAGCCATACGCTTGGCAATACCACTTACCGCAATCTTCGGTCGGTCATTCAATGGATTGACCTTGATTATCCGACGGAAAGTCCCTTGCTCTCACCTCTTGTAACCTATCACGGCGGAACCAAAGCGGCGTTTAGTGTTGAATCGGCTCAATATAATAACATCGTCCAATGGGTCAGGTTGACGGCAAAGGAATTACCGAACGAATATCGTTCTCAACTTGCCGATCAAAAAAACGGTTCTCAGTCTGCCCCCAACCAATCGGCGTCTTCGTCGAAAAAGATTGTTCTGCCGCCGGCACTCCGAAATGCCATCATTGCCGATTCTCCTATCGAAGAACCGGACAAAAATGTACAAAAAGAGATTCCGGCAACATTTTTAACTTCGGCAAATTCCGTTTCCGTTTCGCCCCAACCAAACCGGATGCCTCCGCCGAATGATTCTCCAACCCGTTTGGATATTCCCGATTCAGTGTTACCGGATTCGATCAAAGACCCGTTTGACCCCAAAATTTTCAATGCCCGTTATCACGGAGCACCTAATCGTTCCGAAATAATAAAGTGAAAGAAAATAAATCAAACGATTCATACTTTTTTATGTAACGCAGTGATTCTCGTTTATCGCCCATATCCGTTGCCCAGAGAATTGTTTCAACGAGATGAGATGGCAGCCTTGCCTGTTGAAAACTCCAAAAACAGACAGGAAAATTCCCTATCGTCCTGAATTCTGATCCAGAAAGTTTTTCAAAGTTGATCCTCGAATTGGGTCGTGTAGGGCGAAATCAAGAAACGCCTTGTAATACGAGTCGAAACTGCCAATATCGTACCGGTATTCGCCGGGCGGAAGACGAACTCCGAGTATTCTTTTACGGTCGCGAATCATCAGACTGACCGCATCCGTCAACTGAATACTGCCATCAATTCCCGGTTCGGTACGGTGAAGATAATCGAAAATATCCGAAGTGAAAATATATCGCGCCGCAACCGCCAAAGTACTCGGAGTTTCTTCCACCGACGGCTTTTCCACAATATCGTCAAGTTCAAAAAAATCTCCTTGCGATTCCTTCGGCTTGGCAATACCGTAATGGATCACATCGTTGCGGGCAACTTCGTCAAACGCAATAATTCCTTTGACTTCGTTACTATTACGTTCAAAAAGATCAATCATCCGTTTGACAATACCCGAAGGCGTATGCCGTCCGAGAATCGTATCGCCCAACGCAACAACAAAACGATGACCGCGAACAAACGGCTCCGCACAAAGTACCGCGTGACCAAGACCGCTTTGATGACGTTGCCGCGTGTAAAAATATTCCGCATCTTCCCGTTCAAACGCCAACTCCGCTAACAACTCTTCTTTGCCGTTTAACCTCAGATAACGTATCAACTCATTATTGATGTCAAAATGATCTTCAATAGCAGTTTTGTCCGGTCCGGTGACGAAAAGAAGCCGGTTCACACGGCATTGAATTAACTCCTCGACAACATATTGAACAACCGGTTTACCGCCCACCGGCAACATTTCTTTCGGTTGACTTTTGGTCAACGGCAAAAGCTCCGTCCCACGACCGGCAACAGGAATTATCGCAAGATCAATCATTTTTAGCAGAACAATTTTAAATAGAAAACAAAAAAACTAATAACAAATAACCGACAACTAACTACCGACAACTGACTACTGACTACTACTTTCGCCAGATCAGCGAACCGAGTGACCGGATCACACCGGACATTCCGGCAGAAGGTTCTGATGGAGGATTTGTTGGTTCATGTTTTGGTTCAAGTTTTGATTCGTTAACCGATTGGTGAGTTGATTCGTAGATTGGTTTCTTGGAAGGTACTGACGAACGGTTCAAATTCGAATGAACAAAATGCCGTTCGGGTTTTTCAGGGCTTGATGTTAAACGTTTACCGATGGGGCGGGTTGGCAATGTCGGTGAGTTGTTTTCCAATTCGGTTGGGTTCACCGGATCGCCGGTCATTGGCAACGTAATACGGTGCGGCAATTTCAATTTCGGAAGCGGCTCATCCCATTCGGGATCAGGCACCGGTTCTTTGGGTTTGGCGGTACGATGTCCCAAAATCGGTCGGGACGAAATTTTTTCCGATTGCTCAAAAGATTCAAAAGATTCGGAAGATTCAAAAGGTTCGGAAGATTCGGCAGATTGGTAACGTGAAACCGAATGGAGATTGTTCACATTGACATTTTCGCCGAAATAGACTTTTCGTGCTTCGGGGTTATTTAATACTTCTTCGGGTGTTCCGTGACAGAGAACCTGACCGGCTTGGATCACATAACTTCGTTGCGTAATTTGAAGCGTATCCTGAACCGAATGATCGGTAATCAGAATCGAAATTCCTTCGCCGGAAAGTTGCCGGATAATTTCCTGAATTCCGGTCACCGTGATTGGGTCAACCGCTGCAAAAGGTTCGTCGAGCAAAATAATTTTCGGGTTGGAAACGAGAGATCGGGCGATTTCCAATCGTCGGCGTTCTCCGCCGGACAAACCGCCGCCGTAATTGTAGCGGAGATGGGTCAACTGAAATTTTTCAAGAAGTTCGTCGCAACGCCGTTTACGAACAGAACGTTTCATACCGAGCATTTCCATGATTCCGTAAAGATTATTCTGAACGGAAAGTTTTTGAAAAACGCTTCGATCTTGCGGCAGGTAGCCCATTCCACCTTCACGGCTTCGGCGGTACATGGGCCAATTGGTCACATCCTGCGAACCGAGATAAACGATTCCGCCGTTGGTATTAATGAGTCCGCAAGCCATCCGAAAACTTGTTGTTTTTCCGGCTCCGTTCGGACCGAGCAAGCCGACAATTTCGCCTTTGTTGACATGAAAACTAACCCCATCCACCACACGGCGTTTACCGTAAATCTTGACCAACCCTTCAACCCGAAGTACCGCTGACGGAACGGAATATTTTTCCGCATCATTCGAGGAAAAAGAGCTTCGGTGTAATGTATCCAGTGCATTGCCTTTGTACATGGCGGAAAAGCGTAAGTTATTGAAGACAAAATAAATCGATTCGCTAAAATAAACTAATGAAACGTCTTCCCCATCTTACAAAATTTTCCGCCGCAACGTCAAGAGCAATTTTGACTCACTCCACAATAAAAGGCGGTTTCGTATTTTTTTCTTATACTCACTGCGATTGATTGATTTTCTTTCCATTTTCCGATTAGCGTTGTCGGATTTCGTTTACGGCTTGGCGTTTCTCATTTACGCCTTGGTAAAAATCATTTACTTTCGCCGGAAATTAACCGGCAACAAAAGGCGTTAGGCGTTAGCGACGGTCGCTTGCGACCGACGAGATGGGCGACTTGCTGTCAAAAATAACCGATTACTTCGGGGGCAAGCCCCCGTCGCTAACGCCATGCAATGCATTTATAACTCAAGGGCGTTGCCCACGCTAGGATATTTTGCCCCTTCGGGGCGTTTTTAGGATGTTAGAGAAAAGGTCTAATAACTGACTACTGACTACTGACTACCGGCTACTAACTACTGACTGGTCATTAGAAAAAAGTTTGGTAGAATAAAAGCCTTCTCAAATTCCTTGATGCTCCTAGTTGCATCGTGTATTTATTTTCCCAACCCCTTGATTCTATGACTGTTCCCACCGAATCACATGAAACGTTGTCATTACCCGAACAAGAGCTTGCCGTCTTAACGTTCTGGAAAGAGCAGCGGATTTATGAAAAATCACTCAAAAGCCGGCGCGATTCCAAACGGTTTGTTTTTTACGAAGGTCCGCCAACCGCCAACGGTTTGCCGCATCCGGGGCATTGTCTCACCCGCGCCATCAAAGATTTGTATCCGCGTTACAAAACAATGCAGGGCTTTCTTTGTGAGCGAAAAGGCGGTTGGGATACGCATGGTTTGCCGGTTGAGGTGGAAGTTTGCAAAGAATTAGGAATCCACTCAAAAGAAGAGATCGAAAATTACGGCATCGAACCGTTTATTCACCGTTGTCAGGAAAGCGTTTTTCGGTACATGAAGCAATGGGAAGAACTCACCGAACGGCTCGGTTTTTGGGTTAATCTTGGCGAAGCGTATGTCACTTATCACAAAAGTTATGTCGAATCTGTTTGGTGGTCACTCAAAACGCTTTACGAACGAGGGTTACTGTATCAAGGTCATAAAATCGTCTGGTGGTGGGCGCAAGGCGGAACGGCGTTGTCTGCCGGTGAAGTCGGGCAAGGTTATCGGCAAGTTGCCGATCCAAGCGTTTTCGTTCGTTTTCCGTTGGTGAACGCCCTGCCCGGAAACGATTGGACAATGTTCAATGAAGACCTTGCGATTACAGTCAACATGAAACTTGGTTTTACGGGCGTGGTTGATTTGCTTGTCTGGACAACAACACCGTGGACCTTGCCAAGCAATCAGTTTGCCGCCGTACATCCCGAACTTGAATACGCTCTTGTACGTTGGACGGACGAAGAGGGGACGCTTGATGACCGGCTGAGTGTGTTGGCGAAAGACCTTGTTGAAACCGTTGCCGCCAAAACCAAACGAACCGCGCAAATTCTTGAAACCTATTTTGGAAAAGAGTTGGTTGGAATGAGATATATTCCGCCGTTTCCGTTCTATTATGATCAATCCGGCAAGTCGGTTGGGTCGCTTGTTACCGGCGGTCAACAAGTTCTTGGCTGGCGTATTGTCGCTGCCGATTTCGTAACACTGGACGCCGGAACCGGTTTGGTGCATCAGGCTCCGGCGTTCGGCGAAGTCGATTTCGATGTGCTGCAATCCGAAAAAGCAAAATTCGTTGAAGGGGAAGGTCCTGAATTGATTTGTTGTGTTGCGCCGGACGGAACATTCACCGACCTCGCCGGTCCTTACGCCGGAAAATGGGTTAAAGACGCCGATAAAGAAATCATTAAAGATATTCGCTCGAAACATTTGTTGTTTCATCAAGAACAATATTTACACGATTATCCGTTCTGTTGGCGTAGTGACGAAGACCCGTTGATTCAGTATCCCCGCAAGAGTTGGTTTGTCAAAACGACGCAGTTCAAAGACGCCATGCTTGCCAATAATCAGGCAATTCATTGGTATCCCGAACACATCAAGAACGGGCGTTTCGGTAACTTTTTGGAATCGAATGTGGATTGGGCGTTGTCGCGGGAACGGTTTTGGGGAACGCCGTTACCGATTTGGGTTTGCGAAGAAACCGGTCAGGCGGAAGCCGTTGGTTCTTACGACGAATTGTTACAAAAACCGGGCATTCGGGGAACCGAAGTCTGGGCGGAAGCCAAAAAAGCCAATCCTCAACTAAATGATGATTTAATTGTTCATAAACCGTATATTGACGCGATCACTTATGATTCTCCGTTTGCGCCGGGCAAGCGGATGCGCCGGGTTTCTGAAGTCATTGATTGTTGGTTTGATTCCGGCGCAATGCCGTTTGCCCAATGGGGATTTCCGTACCAACATAACAGTATCACGCAATTTCGGAAACATTTTCCCGCCGATTTTATCAGCGAAGCCATTGACCAAACGCGCGGTTGGTTTTACAGTCAACTGGCGATTAGTACGATGGTGTTTGACGGTTCTACTGCTCCGTTTGGCGGAGTCGATGAAACGTCGGGCAAGGTTTTGCCGCTTGCGTTGCCCCATCCGTTCAAAAATTGCATTGTTCTTGGTTTGATGCTTGGTGAAGATGGTCAAAAAATGTCGAAAAGTAAACGGAATTACCGTGAACCCGCTGAAATTTTTGACAAATACGGTGCGGATGCTCTTCGTTGGTATTTTTACGCCAATCAAACACCGTGGACGGCAATTCGGTACAGTGAATCGGCAATCAAGGACAGTTTACCGGAATTTATTTTACGATTACAAAATATTGTTTCGTTTTACGAAGTTTATAGTCATATTGACGGTTTTGAGCCGTTGAAACTGGTTCATCCTGACGTGTTGCGGGATGATGACGGTCAAATGAGTCCGTTTTGTTTGGCGTCGGCGAAAAAATCCGAAAAGCCTTATCGTTCCGTTAAGGCGCGTCCGCAACTTGATTACTGGATTCTTGGCGAGTTGAACAAAACGGTTCAATCTGTTTGCGAAGCGATGGATCGGTTTGATCATTACGCAGCGTGCGGCGAACTGATTACGTTTGTTGATGCGCTTTCCAATTGGTATGTACGCCGGAACCGTGACCGGTTTTGGAGTTCCGCAACCGAAGACGATCCGAAAAAAATCACATCGAAATACGATGCGTACTGGACATTGTACGAATGTCTGATTATTATCACGAAATTGATTGCTCCGTTCACGCCGTTCCTTGCCGAAAATTTCTGGCAACGGCTTGTTGATACGAAAAACGGTGGTTTGGAAAGCGTTCATCTTGCCGATTATCCGAAAGCGGACGAAAATCTGATTAACGGGAAAATGTTGAACGAAATCAAATTGATGCGAGAAATTGTTTCGTTGGGTCGTGCAGCGCGTTCGAGTGGACATTTGAAGGTTCGGCAACCGCTTTCGGGAATGAAGATATTATTTTCCGGTGATGCGGTTGCGAAAATCTTTTGGGATTCCGACGTGATTGACAATGTTCGGGTGATTCAGGACGAGTTGAACATCAAAAGCCTAAAAGTTATTGAAGACAAAAATGAGTTCAACGAATATGTTTCTTTTTCTGTGCTTCCTGATTTTAAGAAGTTGGGCAAGAAGCTTGGTAAAAAGTTACCGGAAGTGAAACAACTTTTGAGTGAAGCGGACGGAGCGAAGTTACTTTCTGAAATGGACAAGAACAAGAAAATCGTACTGAAATTGTCTGATGGCGAAGTGGAATTGACTTCCGAAGAGATTCAAATCCGGTTGTTGGCAAAAGCGGGTTGGGCTGCGGCGCAAGGGCTTTCGTGTGTGGTGGTGCTTTCGACGGAGTTGACTGATGAACTTTTAGCCGAAGGGCGTTCGCGGGAAATTGTTCGTTTAATTCAAGATCGCCGCAAGGAATTGAATTTGAATTACACGGATCGGATTCTTGTCGGGATCGAAACGTCTTCCAACATGTTAGGCGATGCGCTTCGGCAACATATTGAGTACATTAAAGGTGAAACGCTTGCGGTTGATTTGAAAAAGAGTCCCATTCCCGGCGCGGAACCGGTTGCCCACTCTATTGACGGCGAAGAACTGATGCTCTCCGTTGTCAGCGCAGAAACGTAACCGTCTCTTTATTTTTTAAGGATTGTTTCGGATTTTGTGGGAGGTTTACATTTGAAAGAAAACATCTGATTTGATTTGACCCTTTCAGGGCAGATAAAACCGGAGGTTTCCTTATCAAAAGTAAACCTCCCACAAAATCCGAAACAACCAGTAAATTCACGTCTGCCGCGATTCCTATTTTATTCCATACATTCAAAGTCCTTTTTCACAATTATAAAAGAAAGACGAACAAATGTGGAAGTTTTCGGAGGCGAATTACATCAGACATTTTCTAAAAATACATTTTTAACCACGAAATTCACGAAAAAACACGAAAGAATGGTTTTACAATCAATTGAAATAAAAAATTCTTTTTTATCTTTTTCGTGAAATTTCGTGTTTTTCGTGGTAGAATCCTCATTTTTAGAAGTTCTCGTCAATTATTTTCTTACTATTCGTGGGCAACTCTAAAATTATTGCACACAAAGGCACAAAATAACGAAACAGAAACACTCAAACGCGATTAGGGAGTGGTTGAAACATTTTCTGTTTCGTGGTGATGGGATTCTGTTGTTTCGACAGAGTGGATGAGCGATTTGAATGTCTCAAGAAGTTTAATGAGTTTCGGCGGCGCAACATCTTTCCAACCGGAGAGTTTGTGATTCAGAATGGCTACTTTCAACATTTCAAAGGATTCGGCAAGATCAGAAGGGAAGTCCGAAAAATCCCTGAGTGTTGTTGCAAGAAGTTCACCGGTTGACCGAACCTCCTCTTCTTCATCTGTATTTTTATTTCGGTTCTTGGATTTTTTGGATTCTTTTTTCCTCGACTTTTCTTCACTGATTTCAAACGGGGGCGCATCGTTGCCGAAACCTTCAACAATATCGGCGGCACCGATTTCGGAGATTTTTGCTTCAGTCCGATCTTTTTCCTGAATTCTTCGTTCTGCCACCGTGGGTTCATTGCGGTTCAACACGTCTTCGTCCAATTCCGCTGTGAAAATATCTTCATCGCGTGGTTTCAGTTCTTCGGGAGCGCCGACTGCTTCCCAACGCTGAACACGCATCTGGGCTACCGACCAATGATTTTGAACTGCCCCTTCAAGCCATAATTCCGCATCATTCCAATCCAATGCCGCTTGAAAATGCGACCAATAAAGGTTGGGATAATCATTTGATTTTTCGCCGAACCGTTCTGCGACGCGCCGCAGCCGACCGACATGTTGCGAGGTGACATTGCCAACCCGCCGCGCCCAAGCCTCGTCCGAATACGCCCCATGCGGTAACTCCGCTTCAATCATTGCCTGACGCCAACGCAAAATCACCGTACCTTTTTCCCAATTTGTTTGGCTGATCAGCGTGTTCCAATTACCGATGTAAGGATTCGATAATTCCTCAATCAACGGCGAATTAATTAACAATGTCTCATCTTCTTCGGCAATAACCGGAGCAATTGCAAGTTCAATCATTTGATTTTCCTCGTTTTACAAATCGTGTTAGGGATGTTGGTAACAATGAAACCCAAAAGAAATAATACAAGATTTTCTGGGTCATTTCATTAATTATTGCCATTATCCGGCTACATTGCCGCTTGTCAATCACTGCTTACAGGTTGACCGTCATTCCAACAAAAACTCCGCCGGAATATTCGGCATAATCCGTTTTAATCCCGCAAGTCGCACACAAATTAGCACAAATTAGGAAACCCTGAAAGGGCAGGATACAAAAAAAGTCTTCTTTTTCAAATGATCCGATTTTATTTCTGTAATAGTTAATACTGCCCTTTCCTATTTTACGCGAGAGTATTTTTCAGTAAATCGAGTCGTTTTCGAATTTTTTTTGGTAGGAGTTTGGGTACGACAAGGGCGTTAATTTTATTTGCAAGTATTTCGTAGCGCAAGAAGTTACGTCGATATTCGTGTGAGGGTCGGCGGTTGGGGTCGTCCCATGGGCAATCGCTACGATTTCGTAACACTTCACCCGATACTGACCAGGTACTCAGTTCCACAAGATTGTACATGATCATGTTCAAGACTGTTACGCCTTCGTTCGTAACTGTCTATTTTATTTTGCGCGCAAAGACGCAAAGAGTCAAACGAACCTCTTTTTCGCATCAAGTAATCCATTTGTGGGATTCTACCACGAAAAACACGAAACATCACGAAAAATACTAGTATGTTGTCAATCGTTTATAA
>JAISQH010000260.1 GCA_031274385.1 Planctomycetaceae bacterium
CGTTGAGAAGGCGAATCACCCGCAGCAACCGAAAGAACCCCGATCGTTCCCCAACCCAAAAGAGCCGACAAGGCATAAAGAATACCAATGATAAAATGCCCATGATAGAATTTATGCGCTCCCCACCCGCCCAACAACAACGCGAGCAATCCCGCTGTTATTTGACTTCTCCTATCGGCATCTTTGACCGGCACACCGCAACCGACACACACGGCCGCTTTGTCACTGATTTCTTTACCGCAATTAACACAATACATTTTTTATCTCCTGTAAAAGGATTGTTAAAGTTAATTGAAACGGAAAACTGTTTCCGTTTCTGTTGTTGGTTTAACGCCCTCGTTATACCACACATTTTTTAACATACATTTTTTCGTAACTGTCTATTTTCAATTAAGTCTTTTAAATTGGAACGATAAAGTAATATTGATATTAGTCGCGCTAGCGACGTTATGATGCATAACCGGCGGTGTAGCGCAGCGCAACCGCCGGATCGTGTCCCTCCCCCCACGACAAAGTCGCGCAGCGACGACATCATCGATCTTATTGAGCAAAAATTTTTTTTATCCAATTCCATGCCCCTCTTTCTGATAATGCCGTCGCTGCGCGACTTTGGTTGTTGGTTGCGATTGTCCGGCGGTTGCGCTGCGCTACACCGCCGGTTATGCATCATGTCGTCGCTGCGCGACTGGGGAAAAACAAAAATGAATGTGCAACGGATATCTCAAAACAAAAAAAGTAAGTTTATTACGCATGATTGCCAAAATAGACAGTTACTATTTTAGTTTTGTCAACAGATTTTACAGATTCGTTTTTTATAAAAATCGGTTCAATCTGTGTCATCTGTTGACAATAATGGAACAAGTTTATTTGTTTTTCGTTGCGAATAAAGACATAAAAGACGCAAAGAAAATCGATCCGTTTAGAATCTAAACCTTCGTGTTCTTTGCGTCTTTGTGCGCAACATTAAAAAACAAAAGAGACAGTTACAGGTAGGCAACCTCTCGGAGAGAGATCGCCTACCTTGTTACTTCCTATTTCATAAAAGGAAAAATAAAAACCCGGTTTATTTCCATTCCAACACGGCATCAACCGGCAAGTGGTCACTTGGATAGAGACCGTTTTTCTTGGTCAAAATCACGTTGGCAGCAACCGGTTTCAACCGATCACTTACAAAAATGAAATCAATCTTTTTGTCCCAACTAATTTTGCCGCGATAACTGTGTGCCGTACCAAATTCAGTCGAATCGGGATGAACCGCCTTAAATGTTTCGATAAGCGACAGAGACGGGTTGAATGTTTTACCGTCAAATTCAAGCGGTGCCCCTTGCATGTAAGCAATCAACGGAGAACTTTGTAACGCATTGAAGTCGCCTGTTACAATAACCGCAGCGTCTTTTTCTTTGCGGTTGACAATTCGATCCATAATCAAAACAGCCGAACGCAGGCGGGCGATCTCGACATGAACATTGAGATGCGTATTGAAGAAATAAATTTTCTTGCCCGTTCGTCCATTTGAACCGAGTTCATGGAAAAGACCATACGTAACATTTCGTTCTCCGCCTTTATTTTCTTCAACCCAATCGTTTGAACCCGGCACCTCCGGCGTACCGGAAAGCCAGAATGTTCCCGAATCATTCGGATCAATTTCCCAACGGTCTTTTTTCCAAAAAATCATATTGGACAACGAAAATTTGTCCAACTTACCTCCGCAAGGAGCAAACAAAGAACCGTAACCGGTCATGGCATCAGCGAGTTGTTTGACCTGATGATATTCCGGTTTATTGGGATTATTGGAAGTTTCCTGTGTTCCGATGAAATCGTACGGATTGTTTTCGTTCTTTTCGTTCGGAGAATTTTTCATCACGTCAATAACAATGGGCAACCGTTTGTCCCAAGCATGATCTTTTTTGGGTTCGGGTTCCCAACCGGCACAGAGAATATTGAACGTTAATACCCGAATCGGTTCCTCCGCAAAAACGACTGTACTGAAAATTAACAGAAACAGCAGTGATAAACTAAATGTCCTCATTTTTTTCTCCTATATTTAAAGGGTTAGGTTAGGAGGTTACAACAACATGTTGTATCCTCATTCATTTTTTATACTGTGCAATATCAACAGTTAATATTATTCCGGTTTTTCCGGTAACTGTCAAGTCAACCGGACTGGTTTCGGAACTCTCCAGTATTTTGGGAATCAAACGGTTTTTTTCCAAAAACGCTTCCTGTTTGGCATGTTTTGCCGTTTGCTCTGACGCGGAAAGTTTCATGTCAATTTCTTCAACAGTAACCAAATCCACCGGCAAATCAACTGTTTTAATCAGTACAACGGAATAAGTTCCGGCAGGCGTCCCTTTTCCTGTGTAGGAATTACAGGACGAATATATCTGCGCGATTCCTTTGGCATCCGTTACTCCTGTACATGCAAAAGCTCCCTGTGAACCTTTGCTGCTCAATATTACTGCCACTCCATCCATTGGCAGACCGCCGTCTGTTACAGTAATCGTCACCGGACAAAGATTTTTTAGATAATCCGGGACTTTAACATTACTGCAACCGGTACAGATCAACAGACCGGACAACAATAGAAACATTGGTAAAAATAACTTCATAACAAACTCCTTTCCAAATAGGTTACAACGAAGTGTTTGATTCACCGCCGTCACGTGAACCATACGCTCCCCAAACACCAAACGGGGATTGTCCGCTTGCAGCAGACGGAGTGGGAAATTTAATTCCTGTTCCGCTGTCAATTGTTTCGGAAACGAACCTCCCGGAACCATCCATTAACGTAACATTGACACCGCCGGAATGAAAACTGGTAGCGGCAAACATGGCATTGTAATTTGAGGCTCTGTTATAACAGGAGGGAGAGTTGGGGGGAAGTGTTGTTGTGAAACCGATATGATACCAATGACCACCACACCATTGCCAACTATATTTGTAAGCGAAACCATCTGTCATTCCTCCGACACCGAACTGATACTCACCGCCGGAAGCCGAACCGATACAAATTGTCCGGTCACTCAGATACCCTCCGTTAAAACCTCCTGTTGCAGCGACCGCATAAGTAGCTACCTGAACTTTCACCTTTTTGGAATTGGCACCATAATCGTCAACTGCCTTTTCGCTGAAACACAAAGTGTTGCTCATACCATCATGTACCGCACCTATTTGATAATAAGCGCGATATCCAAACGGTCCGCGAACATTGGAATCTACTGACCAGTTTCCCGGATTGTCCCCATAATTGAACCGGTAGCAGGTGTAACCGGTATGATCGTCGGGTTTTCCGATAGCAGCGTTAGAAGGGCAAATCAAGTCACCAAGTTGAGTTGCCTGAGGGTTGTCCTTTCCGCCTTCTCCTGTGGGAATGGTATGGGCACTCCATGAAGTGAAGTAAACATTTTCTGACATGAACCGGTCATACAATGTATTTTGTTCCATATAGGGAAGCAGAGCAATGAAACCGCTCCAACGTCCTGCATTAACATTGTTTAGACGACCATAAGGTCCTCCCAGACCAGCGGGAAGAGCGTCCGAACTATCTGCATAGTTATGGACGGCGAGAGTTAGTTGTTTGAGTTTGTTTTGGCATTGCATTCGCCGCGCCGCTTCGCGTGCTGATTGTACAGCCGGGAGCAACAACCCGATCAGAACGCCGATGATCGCAATGACCACCAGCAATTCGACGAGCGTAAATGCTCTTCTACCTAGCCCCCCCCCCCTGCCTAACTTACCTATTCTAAACTTTGTCTTGGTTTTTTTCCTTTCAACATTGGAAATGGTTGTTGTAACCCTTTTATTATTTGAAGGTTACGGTTAAAGTTTCGCAAAAAGTCCGCGACTCTTTGCAATGTTCGTGTGTTATTCTAAACCCGATATTTTAAGTACATATTAAGAAATTGTTAATTTTTTATTAAATTTCAAAAAAAATTTTCCTTTTAGAATTTGGAATTGTCAAAATTCGTGTCATGTTGACATGGTAAATTTTTTAGTCACAAAAAGTACCGAATAGAGGAACATTACCTACATGGTTAGACCGAAGTTCCAGATCGTTTTTTTCTAAGTGCCTACTGACAGACTCTTTATGACTTTTTTGGTCAATTAAAACAGTCTACAAGGTTAATTTGAGTCGTTGGTGGTGTTGATTTGTTTGATGAGTTCATTTTGGAAGTTGTCGGGTGGTTATTTTGTTGAATCGGATATTTTCATTTTCATTTTCGTTTTGATTTGGCATTGGGTGAGGCAGATTGTTACAAGGCGGTTCAGTAAGGTTCGGAAACTTTGCGTTGGAGGATTCGTTTTGGATTCGTTGGGATGCCCGTTTGAGTTCTCTCTTGCCTTGCGTGTTTTTTTGTTTTTGACATTTTCGTTTGAAGAGGCGGTGAGGACGGGGTTACGATTCGCTCTCGTTTCGTCGAGATTTTCGTCGCTGAAAAGATGTTCATTCCATGCCCGCTGAAGATGCCAGACAACATAATACGATAACATGCAAATCAAAAAGTGCGCACGCACCCGATCTTCCAAGTGATGAGGAATCGGACGAATATCCAGCAATACCGTGCTTATCGTACGAAAACTCTTTTCCACATCCGAATACGGCTTCCCGCGATCGTGATGTTTTAGTATTCGTTACGCTAAATCAGTCAGCATTTTTTTACTACAAGCAAGTCTTCGCGTTGACTTTGCCGCCGTTTTTCAAGTAACGGATTATAGCAAACAATCAGCCGCTCATCGAGGAACTCGTCTGAAACAATTTCCGCCAACTGCGTCTCGTCCGAAAGCGATCTGTTCACGTTACCGTAGAGTGATTTTGTCAACAAATTGTGCAGATTTAACAGATTTTAATAAAAAACGAATCTGTATCATCTGTAAAATCTGTTGACCAATAAAATATGGTTTTCCCGCGAGATTGCGGGTTATGAAGTAGTTGTTTTTTTTGCGATTTGTCTTAATTTTAGGAAGAGGTATTGTTGATCTTTGTATCCGTGACCTCTTGCGATAACACGTGCGACATCGGCGTTGAAGCGTTTCATGGAGGCATTTGTTACACTATTGTCCAGTAAACTTCAAGATGTTCAATAATGCCCGAGTATTCCCCATCAATCCGGTTGTAAATCGTAACAACGGTTTTAATTTCGTTTCTATCACCAAGCCTGTCCACCAACTCAGAAAATTTGCCGCGACCTTAATGTAACTATAACACTAAAAATCCAGAAACGCTTCCTTTAAAATGTAAGCATTATGAATATTCGTATTCAAATCCAATAATTCTTGTAACCTTACTCTTTGTTCCGGTTTCAAATTTTCACTGTTGCGTAAGATATTGTAACGCTCGCCTTTGATGATCGGTTTATTTTCTTTCTCGGCATGAGCCGTTTCCTCACGCCGAACCTGATCCACCGCATCGTTCGGATTCTTGACAATGTGAAATTTATCGTACACAATCTTCGCTTTCGGACAATACTTTTGGACGTAACTGTCTATTTTATTTTGCGCTCAAAGACGCAAAGAGTCAAACGAACCTCTTTTTCGCATCCAGTAATCCATTTGTGGGATTCTACCACGAAAAACACGAAACATCACGAAAAATACTAGTATGTTGTCAATCGTTTATAATGAAAAATGAGAACAAAAATATTTCGTGTTTTTTCGTG
>JAISQH010000265.1 GCA_031274385.1 Planctomycetaceae bacterium
TGTCGCACGTGGTTATCAAAATTCAACCTCTACGAGGTTGTCTTTGTCCAAGCCGAACACTCAAAATCATATCACTTGACACACCAACGCGAATATACAAAAGAGCTTTTTCCATTGGCTCTTTCCACAAGAATTTTCGGTTTTCTGTGGTTTTGTTGTTGTTTTCGTGTTTTTATTTCGTTTTGTTTATGAAGGTCACTATTGATGGCAATTTTGTTTCGGCTGTTGCGGGCGAAACAATTCTTGATGTTGCAACACGTCTGGGAATTGTTATTCCGACGCTTTGCCACCTCAAAACCGGACAAGCCTCATGCCTTGTTTGTCTTGTCAAGACCGGTGGAAAATTCGTTCCGGCTTGCGCAACGAAAATCGAGGACGGAATGGTTATTGAAAGTGAAACGGACGAAGTCCGGCAACTGCGGCGGGCATCGTTGGAGTTGTTATTGAGTGATCATGTCGGAGATTGTTACGCGCCGTGCCAACTGGCGTGTCCGGCGCGGCTTGATATTCCGCTCATGTTGCGGCAAATTCGTTCGGGAAACCCTGCCGCAGCCATTCAAACCATCAAAGAAACAATTCCATTTCCTGCTGTGTTGGGACGGGTTTGCCCGAAACCGTGCGAAAAAATCTGCCGCCGTAAAGAAATAGATGGAGCGGTTGAAATTTGTGCAATGAAACGTTATGTTGCCGATTTTGATTTGGCGCAACCGAAACCTTTTCTTCCTCCGGCAATTCCGTCCGGCGGCAAACGGGTTGTGATTATCGGAGCCGGTCCGTCTGGACTTTCCGCCGCATTTTATCTTGTCCGGTTGGGTCATCATGTTGCTCTTTACGCTCAGGGAAAAACGCCCGGCGGACGCATGAGAACGATCAGCGAATCGCAATTGCCTCCATCGGTTCTTGACGCGGAAATTCGTACTGTTTTATCGCTTCCGATTGATTATTATCCAGAAGAACGGCTTGATTGGATGTTACCGGAATCGCTTGCCGAAATTCAACGGTCATTCGATGCGGTGTTAATTTGTACAGGAACGTGTGAACCGGAATTATTGGAAAAATCAGGCTTTGAAACGGAACAAGGACGTTTGCGGGTTGATCCTTCTTCGTTTCAAACGTCCGTTCCCAATGTTTTCGCAACGGGAACTATTTTCCGTGCGAAAACAACAATGATTGTCCGCAGTGTTGCTGACGGGCGTGAAGCCGCCGAATCCATCCATCGTTTTCTACAAACCGGAACAACTCACCACAATGTGCCGCCGTATTACGGTGTCAAACTCGGCAAACTGTCGCCGGAAGAATTAACCGGTTTTGCCGAAGCCAATCGAAATACCGGAACAACAATCGCAGTTGCCGATTGCCGGTTGTCGGATGAGACGGTTCCGGCTGCGACGGTTCCGGCTGCGACGATTCGGGCGGAGGCAATTCGGGAAGCGTCGCGATGTTTGCATTGCGATTGTCGGGGACGCAACAAATGCCGACTACTCCAATACGCCTCGCTCTACCAAGCCGACGGACGCCGTTTCGATTTCGTCAAATCAGTACGGAAACCGCTCGTCATCCAACGAAGCGGAACGATCATTTACGAACCGGGAAAATGTATCAAATGCGGACTTTGTGTCGATGTTACAAAATCATCAGGCGAGGAATGGGGATTAACTTTTTTCGGACGCGGTTTTGGAGTTCGGGTTGGCGTACCGTTCGATGAACCGCTCCAAAAAGCATTGTCCCAATCGGCTGCGGAAGCGGTCAATGCCTGTCCGACTGCGGCATTGTCATTCGACGACGCATGAGATATACTTGACAGTGTTGCGTTTTCAAACCCGTGAATTATTGCGGTTTCGCGGTGATGGGTAAAATGTTCGAAACATAAACTCAAACCTTTTGTTTCTACCATGACCAGAATTTTTGTTATTTTATTTTTCCTTTTTCTGTTTGGTTTTACCGTGTTGCCTGCTCAGGAACTTTCGGAAAAACAACGCGGAGTTGCGGATCGATACGCTCAATTGGAGCAGGTTTTACTTCGCATGTCGGAAGCAACTGCGGCGTCGAATCCGCGACGGGCGGCATTGCTCAAGAAAGTCTTGCTCACCAGTCAAGACAAATTGCTGGCACTTCGGATTGAAAATGTTGCCGGTGTTTTGGAACGCCGTCAATTAACCGAAGCCGTCACCGGGCAGGAAACAATCGAAAAAGATTTGCTCGAATTATTGCAACTTCTTGAAAGTGAAAATCGTGAGCAACGGCGGACTGCGGAAAAAGAAAAAATCAAAGAATTTTTGCGCAATTTGGAAGAAATCATTCATCAGGAAAAAAGCCTGAAATCCAAAACGGCACAAAAGGAGAACGAAAATCTTTCGTTACTTGAAAAGGAACAAAAAGAAGTTCGGCTTCGCGCGCAATCTCTTCGGGATTCGATTACGGAAAACGAAAATCCCAACGCCGCTAAGCCTGAAAAAACAACATCGGAAGAAAAACAAGGAGAAGAAAACAAAAGGAACGAAAAAAATAACAACGAAAAAAACAATAACGAAAAAAACGGCAGCGAAGAAAATAATCACGAAAAAAACAAGAACGAGGAAAACGGTGACAAAAAAGAAGACGATTCCCAAAAATCCGAAAACAATCAGGAATCTTCTGAAAAGTCTCCTGAAAAATTGTCCGAGAAGTCTTCTGAAAAATCTTCTGAAAAGTCTCCTGAAAAATCGTCTGAAAAGTCTTCTGAAAAATTGTCTGAAAAAATCGATTCGCCAAGCGGATCACCAACACAGCAGGCAATGCAAAAAGCGTTACAACGCATGAATCAGGCGGAAGAGAAACTGCAAAAGGCGGAGAAAAGCGGTGCTGTTGAAGATCAGGAAGAGGCGATTGCCGAACTTCAACGAGTCAAGGCGGAACTTGAAAAGATTTTGCGACAAATACGTGAGGAGGAGTTGTTGCAAACGCTTGAAAAACTTGAAGTCCGGTTTAAGCGAATGCTTCGTGTTGAGCAATCAATTCGTTCGCAAACGGAAAAAACTGGCGTTGAGGCGAAAAATGCGGAGGACTCGGCATTGCGACCGATTCAAATTCAGGCGAGCCGGATTGCTGCGGATCAGCAGTTGGTGATTGAAGACGCCGATGCCGCACTTATTTTGCTTCGTGAAGACGGGACGGCTCAGGCAATGGTTGAGTCATTGCTCCAAGCCCGGTTTGATATGACGGAAGTGAAAAGCCGGTTGGATCGTACGGAAATGGATATTGTAACGCTTGATATTGAAGATGCGGTGGTTAATGTGTTACAGGAAATGCTTGACGCGGTTGCGTTGGCGGTCAAGGAA
>JAISQH010000278.1 GCA_031274385.1 Planctomycetaceae bacterium
CCATGAAAAAGAGGGAAATATCCGCCCTTGTCTCGAATCGATCGGTTGCCATCTTAGCCGGCTCGATAAGATGGTTGAAGCGGAATTGCGTCAATTACCCAAAATCTCCGGTGCGAACGCTGTCCCACAACCCAGCGGTGAACTCCAACGTGTGCTTTTCGCCGCCGGAGACGAAGCCGAAGCCATGAAAGATGATTACGTCTCAACCGAACATCTCTTGTTGGCATTGGAAAAAATCCCCTCCAAAGTTAAAAATGTCCTTCAACTCCATGCGTTGGGACGAAATGAATTACTGCAAGGAATCAAAACGGTTCGCGGTAACGCCAAAGTCTCCGACGCTGACCCCGAATCAAAATTGCAAGCGTTAACCCGTTACGGTATTGATCTGGTTGAACGTGCGAAAAAAGGAAAACTCGATCCGGTTATCGGACGCGATTCGGAAATTCGGCGGGTTATTCAGGTTTTATCGCGGCGAACAAAGAACAATCCGGTCTTAATCGGTGAACCCGGCGTCGGAAAAACTGCCATTGCCGAAGGGTTGGCGTTGCGGATTGTGGACGGCGATGTACCGGAATCACTCAAAAATAAACGTGTCATCGGGCTTGATATGGGTTTGCTCGTTGCTGGGACAAAGTTTCGGGGCGAATTTGAAGAACGTCTCAAAGCCGTTCTACGCGAAGTCGAAGAAGCTGCCGGGCAAATCATTTTATTTATCGATGAACTCCATACGCTGGTCGGTGCCGGTCGCGCCGAAGGCGGAAGCGATGCCGCTAACCTGCTTAAACCAGCCCTCTCGCGCGGTGAACTACGCTGCATCGGAGCAACAACATTGGACGAGTACCGGAAATATATTGAAAAAGACGCCGCTCTGGAACGACGTTTCCAACCGGTGTTCGTCAATGAACCTAGTGTTGAGGATACGATCGCCATTTTACGCGGTCTGAAAGCCCGTTACGAAGCTCACCACAAAGGCGTTAAAATTACGGATTCCGCGTTGGTCGCGGCTGCCGAAATGGCACATCGATATATCGCTGACCGTTTTTTGCCGGACAAAGCCATTGATCTCATGGACGAAGCCATGTCGCGGCTGGCAATGGAACTCGAAAGCGTTCCGACTGAAATCGACAACGTCCAACGCCGCTTAGTCCAACTCGAACTCGCGGCACGCCAACTTGCCGATGAGAACGAACCCCATGCCAAAGAACGCTTAAAAGAAATCGAAAAAGAAATTGCACGTTCCAAAAATGAACTCGCCGAACTCCGTACTCAATGGGAAAAAGAAAAAAACTGAGCGTTCGATGTCCATCAACTCCGCAGCCAATTAGCCGACCTCCAATTAGAGTACAAAAATCTGGAAACCCATATCAACACCGAACAATCAAAAGGAAGATTAGTGGACGAATCACAATTCCAAAAATTGTTCGAACTGGATCAAAAACGCAAAACGCTCGAAAAACAAGTCGAAATTGCCGAACAATCCGCCTAAAATAAAATATCGAAAACAAAAATACCGATTCTGTATTTTCTCCTTTTATCCTTTCGGTGATACGGTAATCCGAAACGGAGGAACACTCCGTTTCGACTTCCTGATAGATTGATAAATTGACTGGAATTCGTCAATCCGCTGTCGCTGTTTGGGTTCGGCAATTAGATTGACCCGTTCTTGAAGGTCTTCGTTCAAATCAACAAGAAATTCGGGCTGGTTTTTTAAGCCGAAGATAAGTTTCCAGTGATTTTTAATGACAGCGTGTCCGATGCCTTCAAATCCTTCGTCTTTTGCTTTTTGGGCTAAAAAGTCCGCATATTCACGAAACGGCTTGTTCTGCCATTCCTGCGGAATTCCGAAAGGCAACGTATCAAAACCGTACTGTGATTGTATTAAGAGGTTATCCCGAATAGGAACATTTTCATCTTGTTTTCCCAGCAGAACCGGCAAGACGCTTATACTGTCAAGTGCTTGGTCTTCTCCCGGTTCAACACCGGCAATTTCGCATAACGTTGCCGCAAGATCATGAATTCCAACTAACTGCCGTGAAATGATACCGGGCTTTATTGTTGAACCGGCATCAGTGTCATCGCCCCAGTGAATTATCAAGGGAACACGATGTCCGCCTTCCCAAATACTGCCCTTTTGACCCCGCAACCCGCCGACAGCATCGTGTCCGAAACGTTTCCTATCATTCAGCGTTAAACCGCCGTTATCGCTAGTCAAAATAATCACGGTATTTTTATATAAATTCCGTTCTTTGAGAATCTTGACGAAATGACCAAGTAGAACATCTATTTCCAATACCATATCGGTATGGGCGGACATTCCTGTTGCGCCAGCAAGTTTTCGTCCGAACAATGTTTTCGGCGGTGTATAAGGAGCGTGTGCTCCGTCTGAACAGAAATGAATCAAAAACGGACGATCCTTGCCTTCCGCTTTGTTCTGTTTCAAATGTTCGTCAATAAATACTGTTGCTTGCTCCGTTAAAGTTTGTCCGATAGTTGAACTGTCCCAACCGGCAATACCTAATCCTTTAGTCGGTCCCCAATGGTCTTCCTGCTCCAATAGTACAATTTTTGACGGGTCACCGACAAGGACATTATTTTCGTAATATGCGTAAGGGCAAATTTGATGTCCTCGTGGAATAATATACGAATAATCGAATCCCCATTGAATTGGTCCTTCTGACAATTTCGATGTAAAATCAGGTTCTTCCTCTGTAACCATTTTTTCGTAAGTGGTACCGAAACCGGCTTTACCAAACATTGCTGTCCTGTATCCGGCTTGTTTCAAAAAATGCCCTATTGTTTTTTGTCCGGGCAAAAGTTGCGTCGGACCGACATAAGTCCAAGTTCCGTCCGGATTACGTCCCCGCCACGGATAATTTCCGGTAATGATGGCATAACGCGAAGGTGAACAAAGTGCTGCCGGTGAATGAGCATCCGTAAAACGAATTCCCGTTGCGGCAAGTTTGTCGATTTCCGGTACGGCAATCAGTCCTTGAGGATTATAACATCGAAAATCTCCGTATCCGATGTCGTCTGTGAGAATCAACAGAACATTCGGCTTCTCTGCCGAAACGGCAGATAAAAATGTTGTAAAAATAATAAGCAGAGCAAAAAAAGTGTTTTTCATAATTAAAATTTGGTTAATGTAATAGATCAATGTTTAATTTTTTAATAAATGGTTCACTATCGGCTTTATTCCCAAACAAAATTCGCTGCCCGTTTTCTTTCTTTCAGAAATAGTAAAAAATCGCAAAGACCGCATACCGCTTGAACAATACCGAATTATTCTCAATTTTCGCCGAAGTTAAATTTACAATCGTTGATATGAGCAGGAAATCTAAATTCAAGACTTAGCCTGTAATTGATAGAAGCCGCATTTAGTCATGGGGTTATGCCGGCAACATTACAAGCGGACTGTAATCTTGTTTTCTTCATCTGCTTTTACACTTATTTTCAACGGCGATTGATTGGAATCTGAAAATTTTTTCGGAATAATCCGTAATGCATCAATCATTTTTGCTTCTTCCGTAATATATTTGTACAGTTCCTCTTCGGATAATTTTCCTATTTCTTCTTTTGTTTTTCCGCCGGGCGGCTGAATAATTTCATCCAGTGTAACAGTATATTCACCGTCAGGAACGCCTCTTTCAATGTATTCACCTAAACTGGTCGAAATAACTGCCATTCCCGAAGAGTTCGTTGTGCCGGATGTTCCCCACGAACCTTGACCGGCAGTACGTTTCAGCAAAACGCAAACATTCGGCAACGGCTGCCCATTTTTTATTACAGTAATACTGCATTGAGAAAGTTTCGGAAAGCCATCAGGACGTCTACTGCACCCTAAACTTAACAGAAACAAAAATAAAATCAGTACAACAGTAAAATAATAAATTTTTGAACGTAGCATTGTCTTGTTTCTATAATAATAATAATAACTACTGAAGCGAAGCAGTTTCTCCGCCATCCTTCGACCCTAATGCTCCCCAAACACCGAAAGGCGAAGTACCGGAAAGAACACAAGCACTTCCGGTTCCTGTATCAACGGTTTCTGCAATAAACCGGACAGAACCGTCACCCAAAGCCCCGTTCACTCCGCCGGAATGATTGGATGTCGGTGCAATTGCAGCCCCGTCTTTTCCACCGCCTGTTGTACTGCGGTTCAGGCAAGATGCCGAGTTAGGAGGTGTTATCGTCGTAAAACTGGAAAAAGCAAAATAACCTTCTGTCCACATTTGACCGCTGTGTCCGAATAAATTAGCATCGGTAACAGATAGTATATAATCCCCGGCAGATACTTTGTTAAGACAATCGGGACGGGATGTGAACATTTTGATTGTTCCGAAGGATAGTGTTACCATCGAAAACGGTGCTGCAACGGAAGAATTGTTATGCTGGATTCCTGTTTTAACGCTACGTGCGCCAACTGTCGGATTAGCTAAATCCGGTGCATCGAAAATAACCCTTTCGCTAAAAAGAATGGTATTACTGGTACCGTCTGTGATAGCACTGAAATTGAACCAAACACCTTTTCCAAAAGGACCTCTAAATTCGGCGGTATCACTGTTCCAACCCGCAGCATTATCGCCGATGCTCCATTTGTAATTGATTTTCCCCGCGTAATCATTTGATTTCGACCAGCCCAAACCGTCAGACGGACAGAGGAACACGTTGATTTTGGCGGCGTGTGCCGTTCCTGTAACACCAGAAAACTCGTCATTGGGTTTCTTTGAACTTTGAGCAGCTAATTGTTCAAAAACCGTTCCTTGCTCGATAAACGGTAACAGAGAACAGGTAATATTATACCGTGTTGGGTTTGACGTATTTTTGGAAAACGGACCGCTTGCGCCTGCCGGTAAAGCATTATAGATATCGTGATAGTTGTGCGATGCCAGCACAATCTGTTTGAGATGGTTCGTACACTGCATCCGCCTTGCCGCTTCCCGTGCCACTTGGACGGCGGGTAACAGTAGTGCGATTAGAACACCGATAATCGCAATGACTACCAGAAGTTCCACCAGCGTAAAGCCGGTTCGATATCCGTTTCGGTGAAATTTTGAACGGAAACTGTTGCCAACACACAGCATGAAACATGCGATGAGGCTTGTCATAAAATATGACAAAAGGTCAAACAATTTGTTAATCATTTTTCTTCTCCTTTATGAAAGAAGGGGTGAAATTGGAACAGATTACATAAACGCATCATCTGTTTTTGTTAAAAGTTAATCATGCCTATTTTTTCAAGGTGATTCCAACAATTGGAACGCGGGCGTCCCGCCCGCGTTGGGTTCTCCGTTTTTTCCCCATTTGTTGTACACAATACACAGTGTGCGGGCAGGATGCCCGTGTTCCAGTCGGGTTGCCGTTGCACGGCAGATCGAAAAACAACGTAATTACAAAATTTCGTACTAGTATCAAGTTCTGTCATTCTTATTACTTGATTGTTATGGGATTTTGTCAAAGGAAACGGTTTAATAAACCTTATTTTCAACCTGATTTTCTTACAAAAACAACCTTAGTAGCCTAAAGATGTCCCCAAACCAAAACCTTATTACCTTATTATTAAAAAGTAAAATAATAAGGTTGTATCTTTTTTGTTCCATTTTGCTACTAAGGTTGTTTTTGTAGGAAAATCAGGTTTTAAATAAGGTTTGCGAAAGGTTTTCTTTTACTAAATCGGTGATATTGCCGGACAACACCATTGCCAAAGCAACCGCGAAACCGCTGCCAACTGTCCACAATAATCCTCCGTCCGAAAGAGAGGATAAAAACATACTTGGACGGTCAAAAATGGTATTGACCAAAGGAAGTAAATTGATAATGAAATTGTCCATGTGAGTGATGATTAAATCATTTAATGGTTAGAAAAACTTGTTTTTGGCGGCATTACTGAAAAAAACTCTCATGTGATTTTTTTTATCTCCCATGCGATGGAGTTCATCTATCGCGAGAATTTTTTTATCTCTCGTGAAATGGAATTCATTTGCGAGGTTTTGAAGCCGTTTCACGAGAGATGGATTCGGTTTTTCGTGAGTTTTTGACTTTAACTCTCGTGAGATGGAGTTCATCTCTCGTGAAACGGGTTTATAACACGTGAAATAGGTTTCATCTCTTGTGAGATTTTTTCTATCTCTTGTATGTTTTCCGGGCTTTTGTAACATATTTTTTTATTCTTAAAAGTGAAAAATGACGCTGTGTTCGTGTCTTAACATGATATAGAACAAGGAATTAAGAAAAGTTGTTTTTCAACGGGAACCGCAAAAGTGTGAAGTGCGTTACCGGCAGTTTTGGGGTTATTTTTGTCTTTTTTCGGTGTCAAGGCTTCGTATTTTGCCGTTTGTTCAGAGTACGGG
>JAISQH010000285.1 GCA_031274385.1 Planctomycetaceae bacterium
CTTCCCACTTCCCACTCCCCACTCCCCACTCCCCACTATTTCTTTTACTTCTCGTGCTACGATAAGTTCTTCGTTTGTGGGAACGATCCAAATTTGAGTTTTGCTTTCCGGTGCGTGAATCGGTGTTTCATTATTGGTGGATTCGGCGTTCTTTTTGGTATCAATAATAATATTAAATGTTTCAAGTCCCCGGCAAACATTTTCCCGAAGGTCTTTTCGATGCTCGCCAATGCCGCCGGTAAAAACCAACACATCAGCTCCGCCAAGTTCAACGAGGTAAGCTCCGAGATATTTTCGAATATCTCCGACGAGAACTTCTACCGCCAGTTTTGCCTGTTTATTTCCTTTTTCTGCGGCGTCCATAACGTCACGCAAATCACCGCTGACTCCGCTCAAACCGAATAAACCGCTTTTTGTTGCTAAAATGTTTAATATCTCCTCTTGCGTCTTGCCGGTTTTCCGCATCAAATACGGAACAACAAACGGATCAAAATCGCCGACGCGGTTATTGTGGAACAAACCGGTTTGCGCACTGGTTCCCATACTGGCGGCAACACTTTTTCCGGCATTGATGGCACAAAGCGAACTGGAACCGCCAAGATGCATCGAAATGATACGTAAATCATTTCGTTTCAAAATCTCCGCCGTTCGAACCGCAATATATCGATGTGAGGCACCGTGAAATCCCCAACGTACAACATTATATTTCTCCGCCCAATCAAACGGAACACCGTAATACCGATTTCTGTTCGGAATTGTCTGATGGAATCCCGTTTCAAATGCCGCCACCAGCGGAATGTCCGGCAGTTTTTCTGCCAAAATTCGCATGGCTTTAACATACGGCGGATTGTGTGCCGGCATCATATCGTTGATTTCTTCCATCGCGTCAAGCAGTTTGGCATCGACTTTTTGAACACCGGAAATACCGGCAGCATGAACGGCTTTAAATCCAATAGCGGAAACTTCCGAAGCATTTTTGAGCAGACCGAAATCGGGTTCCGTTAATTGCGCAAGACATTGTCGTACAGCAACCGCATGATCAGGAACTGCCGCCGATGTTTCACGCCTGACGCCGCCGATTTCAACAGAACAAGGACTCGACGTTTCGCCGATCCGTTCGACACGCCCTTTCGCCAAGACCTTTTCGCCGTTCATATCAAACAACGAATACTTGAAACTGGTCGATCCGAGATTCGCAACAAGAACATACATTAAACACCATCGTTACGTTAATTCTTTTTTCAAATTATTATAAAACGAATCGAATTTAACATTTTTTATAATAATTTCATATAATCCGGTTATGAATGATTCTTCGGTTATTTGATGTAACTTCATGTTCTTGAGCAGATGAGCATAAAACCGTTTTCCATCGTTGTCTTCTTTCAATTTTATCTGTAACATTTCCTTGTCTTTTTTGTCTTTATCTTCATCCTTTTTATATTCGTTGATTAAATTGTCGAGAGATTGAACCCGGAAAAACCGGTCATTGATTTGCTTTTTTATTGTGTAGTTTGGTGAGGTAATTAAAATATGATGAAGATATTTTTCAACACTGGGAATCGGCAAAAATAATTTTTTCAAGGATTTATATTCTTTTGTTATCCTATTTTGAACATCGCCATCCAAAATACTAAACACCGACTTACCAACTCCCAAAATATTGTTATTAAGAAGTTCATATTGTAATCTTAAAACGTTTGACCATCCGCCAACCGGTATGATGTTGATAAGTCTGCTGTTGCGCAAATCTAATTCGTCAATCGCCTTTTCGACAATAATTTTCGCTAACACATCCTCCGTCAATAACAAAAAGTCAGGTCCGTCATTAGTATAAACATCTCTTATCGCATAACTGGGATAACATGGATTCACAATATTGAAACTATTATCAGTTCCGGTAACCCGTTCCAATTCGTACATATTCTTTGGATCAATACGCCGAATCACTTCCGGTGAATGAGATGTTAAAATAACCGTTAAATTCTCATAATCTGCCGCTAATCCCTGTAATAAAGTAAATAAATTAGTAATGGCAATCGGATGAAGTGCAAGTTCTATTTCATCAATTAACATCAATATCGGTTCATTTTTCGTTAATGACTTTCTGATTATTGAATTATAAATGAAATGTAGTAACGAGATCAGAAGACACTCTCCAGAACTCATTCGATATTGACTGATAAGCGAATAACCGGTTTTTCGAAAATAGGGTGTATTCTTTAATTGTAACTTGGACGCAACTGTTCTGTTTTTAATTCTTTTTATATCGGTATAGTAGTTCGATTTATTGTGCAGAATATTTCCCATATTTTCGACAATAAAAATGTCGCCTTCCACAATATCGGAATCGGGAATAACACCTTGAGACAATAACTCATCTACCTTTCTTGAATCACTAAATCTTTGTCCATAAAACAAACTACCTTCATACGTTCCATTAAAATGAATTGTTTGTGATGAAGTTCTAACGATTTTGGGTGCCAGGTTATTGTTCTTGAATTGAATTAATTCGGTTGAAACCCGCCAATGACCATTCTTCGCAGAAAACCGGTTTTGTTCACCGTTATAAACAAATTCCACGTAAGAATCATTACTGTAATCTTTTTCTTTGAGCGACCACGTTAAGCCTTTTGAATAAATCAGTTGTGATAAACAAGACATAATGGTACTTTTTCCTGTACCATTATTGCCAACAATAGCATATAATCCGTTTTCAATTGGAAGTTCTATTATTCCGTGTTCAATGCCCTTCACTCCATGTATTGTCATTGTCAGATTCATTTCATCCTCCAAGACAGCGCAACAAGCCAAAGAACCGCTTTCCCGTAACAACCGTCGTATTTGTAACAGTTCATCACTTAACCATCTTAATTTCTAATTTTTTACCGACGGCTTTTGCTATTTTGTTCAAAAAATCGAGAGTGGGATTGTAATTACCGCTTTCCAATCTCGAAATATTGGATCAATAAATAACAATAATTTGAAAATCTGAAACTGAATTACTGCCGGTTACAAATTAACTGAGATAGGCGGCGACCAAACCTTCGGCGGGGCGAGCGATAACATGTTGGGCGACGAGTTCGCCGACGCTTTGGGCGGCGCTGGCACCTGCTTCGACCGCAGCACGGACACTGCCGACATCGCCGCGAACAACCGTCGTAACAAGTCCGCCGCCAATTTGTACCCGTTTGACAATTTGTACGTTTGCCGCCTTCGCCATCGCATCTGTTGCTTCAACGAGCGCGACTAAACCCTTTGTTTCGACTAATCCTATTGCGTCTTGCATTTTTTTAATTAAAAATTAAATATTGAAAATAAATTGAAAATTGATCATTGAAAAACGGGAGAATTAAATAATTGAACAATTGAACGATTGAATAAAATATTTCAATTTTCCATTGTCAAATTTCAATTCCCTAACCGGAAGTTTTTTTCTGAACGGAAACCGGTAATACTTTAGCGATGTCACTATGGGGTCGCGGAATAACCTGAACGCTAACCACGTCACCGATTCGTCCTGCGGCGGCGGCACCGGCATCGGTTGCCGCTTTGACCGCCGCGACATCGCCTGTTACAAAAACGCTGACCAAGCCGCTGCCGACATTGTCCCAGCCGAGAAACTCGACATTTGCCGCTTTGACCATTGCGTCCGTCGCTTCCACCAAAGGAATAAAACCTTTCGTTTCGATCATTCCTAACGCTTCAATTGCTTTTGCCATTTTAATGTTGTTGGTTATAAGTTATCAGTTACGAATTTATCGGTTGTCGGAGTTGTCAATGATGAGTTGTTATTGAAACAGGAACATCCAACCAAAACGGCAAGAATATTCACTATTACTATTCACGAACAACGTTATTCACGATTAACTATTTATTAACTCGACATTACTTGCATGTTCGAGGTCGGCGGCGTTACCTTCGTCGGTATCGAGATGGACTTCGAGTTTGATCTTTTTGCCGACGCGAACCAACACGTTTTCAAATGTCGTGGTACAGCCGTTTGCTGTTACACGTAATTTCATTCGGTCTTTGTCTTTAACACCGTAAAACGCGGCATCGGACTGTCCCATGTGAACATGCCGTTCTGCGCGGATCACGCCTTTTTTCAGTTCGACAACACCTTTCGGTCCCACCAACACACAACCCGGCGAGCCATCAAGTTTGCCGCTTTCACGAACCGGCGGATCAATACCGAGTGAAATAGCATCGGTGAACGCCAATTCGACTTGTGTTTCCGGTCTTGTCGGACCGAGAATCCGTACCGTTGGGAGCATTCGTTTTCGGGGACCGACCACCATCACCGTTTCTTCCGCCGCAAAGAATCCGTCCTGATACAGGTCTTTCATCTTCGTCAACTGCTCTTTACCGAACAGTATTTTGACGTGTTCATCGGTTAAATGAACATGCCGCGCCGAAATACTGACAATCAATTCCGGTGCTGGTTTCGGAAACCGGTTCAGGACAATTTCCCGAACAATCGCTTCCAAAGTATTGCGATCCAATGACGGCGGCAACGAAACCATTGTTGGCAATCCCTACATGAAACTCCATTAACATTCCCGGTACTTTTTCCGGTACTTGACAAAAACAGTCACTACTCTGATTATCATACAAAGAGGAAAGGTAGAATAAAGAATTTGCCTTTCTACGGAATATTTTGACCAATCGTTAATTTTTTCCACCAAAAAAATATTCGATTAACGATGTTTTTCTCCTTATTTTACTGTATAATTCCGTAGTTCTCTTTCTGCACTTGGTTTAGCAGAGAGTGGTTTTCCGTTAAAAAACGCAACATGGTTCAACAAATTCTCTAACATTCCTTAATCTTATGTCCGACGATGCTATTATTTTGAAAGTTCAGACTGCCCGTGAAAAAGTTTTGGAGCAACTTGCTCAAGTCATTGTTGGTCAAACTGATGTGATTGACGAATTGCTTATTTCGGTGTTTGCGCGGGGTCACTGTCTTCTCGAAGGCGTTCCGGGTTTGGCAAAAACGCTCATGGTCAGCACGCTTGCCCGATCATTGAATCTTCGGTTTAGCCGTATCCAGTTCACGCCGGATTTGATGCCTGCTGACATTACCGGTATTGATATTATTGAGGAAAACCGCGAAAGCGGCAGCCGTGATTATCGATTCCTTGAGGGACCGCTTTTTGCCAACATGGTTCTTGCCGACGAGATCAACCGGACACCGCCGAAAACGCAGTCGGCGTTGCTCGAAGCCATGCAGGAACACCATGTGACGGTGGGGCGTCATCGTCATCTCTTGCCGGAGCCGTTCTTCGTTCTTGCAACACAAAACCCCATCGAACAGGAAGGAACTTATCCGTTACCGGAAGCGCAGCAAGACCGGTTTATGTTCAAAGTTTTTGTCAAATATCCGACATTTGAGGAAGAGTTTGAAGTTGTACGGAAAACAACTTCAATCGAAACCGATGAAATCCGACCTGTTCTGG